>JAFTAC010000306.1 GCA_017458805.1 Victivallales bacterium
CAGTGAGCCCCTCGCAGCGTTGCCCGTCATAATAGAAATCCTCGCGCTTTCGCACCTCGGCGGTCGCCTGGTTCAGTGCCACGTGATAGGCGCCGTCAATCCAACTGCCAGGGTAAATTCCGAAAATCTCCGCTCCCTGCGCAGCCGCCATGACCGCCTTCAAGTAGATTTGGCGCGGTGTCAGCACATCCTCCACAGGCGTATAATGCCCCAGATGGGAGTTGTGCCTGGAAATGAAGACAATGGGGCAGAGCTGTTTTTTCAAGTGCCTGCGCGAGACTTCATACTGGTCGAAGGCCTTTCGACCATTGACGTGGTAGAGCGACAGCATCGAGCCGTCCAGATGCGCTTCATTGCGGCGCGGATTCTTTGGGATGCTCCACCAGCGCGCCTGAACAGCCTGCGGGTCATCATAATCAAAGAGATAGGTGTAGTCCCAAACCTCGACGCCAGAGAGAGCTGAACGCGCCGCATCGGCCATGAAGGATAGGATGCGCTCCGTCTGCTCCGTCCAGAAGAGCGCCCATTCAGCACGATGCTCCGCCTTGATTTCCTTTCCGCCGCCACAGGTGAGCTTGAAGCGCTCATTGAACGCCTTAAGGCACTCTGCACAGAAGCACCCCTTGGCGGGAATGCCCCATGGCTCGAAGTCAAGCACCACAGCCTTGCTGGGCAGCAGCGCCTTTTTGGCATCGTCGAAATAGCTTTTTCGTACCGCCTCACTGCGCAACAGAGCGGTCGGACACAGGAACTTCTGCTCCTTGCCGTTGGCATCGACAGCGGCAGGCACGTCAGGGTACACCCCGACACTGCGGAACGGTCCCCCCCAAAGCGAAACATCCCACAGGATGAAGCCATGCTTGTCCCGCAGGTGCTCATCGATGAAATGCTGTTCGGGGTACTTCGCATAGTAGCGCCCCTTGCCGATGACGCCCGAACGAACATAGACCTCCGCCACACGGTCCAAAAGCGCGATATCCGAAAAGGCGATGTCGGAGAGCGTGTAGGAGTGGGAGTGAAAGCGTCCAGGCGGCAGAGACTTCATCTCTGGCAGCAGCACCAATTCGAATGAATCTTCCGTGACAACCTCCTCGCCGTCCTTCAAACGCCAGCGGATGGTGACGTCCCGCGCCGTCTCAAAGACAAGACTTATCTCCTCGCGCGGGTCCTTGCTGAACTGACTGCTTGGTATTCGCGCTATATTCCCTTCCCTCTCAAGTTGATAATGCCTATGGTCGGAGTTGCGTGTGCTCAGGAACACCTCGGGGATTGTGACTCCGTCGGGCAGAATCCATTCCAGCGACGGTATCGCCTCCTCTGGCCTGTCATAGTTAATAATCCACGTTGCGGCAACAGGCATGTTCTTGAAGGAGTGCAATACTTTTCGTCCGTTGAAGTTGCGTTCGTTCCCATCGACAGGTTCGCAGATGCAGCGCAACGCAGGTGTCTTCTGGAGTGCATTCACCTCCGACTGCGTCAATGGCTTGTCGGAGATGCGCAATTCGTCCATAAAGCACTGCCCTGCATAGACCTTCTTGTTGCTGGTTGGGTCGTTGCCCAACAGCAGCGGAAAGGTCGAGGCCGCGATGAATGCACCGTCCGTCTGGACTCGTGCCGCCTCGCGGCCATTTTCGCGAATGACCACAAGTCCCTTAGTAAAATCGACGGAGAGCGTCGCATATTCACCAAGGGCTTTGGCGGCCCCCTCGACCATATAGGAGTCCTTCCCGTCGCTGTATTGGAAGCGCCATTTCATGCCCCAGCGCATCAGTGAGAAGCCCCCCTTCCCCGCATCTGACTTGTTCCCCACGAGATACTGGATGGAGCGCACGCCCACCTTGCAGTCAAGTGCCAGATGCAGCTCCTCCATCATTTTTGGGAACGGCGTCTTCGGCACGATGGCATAGCTTTGCAGCTCGGGGAAGAAGCCCAGTGCGCGTCCGCCAGGCGAACTCTCGTGATAGCGCTCGGGGTCGTTGGTTTCAGGCGTGTCATTGTCCTTGTCCGCAGCAGGAATGTACCGCCCGTTGAAGCCCCCTCCGCCTGAATCCACGATGGAGGCCTCCCGTTCCTCAAAACGATAGTGTAGCAGAAAATCCGCCCGCATGGTCAGAACTAGAAAAAACAGAAACAGAAGGATGATTATTCGCATGGTCAAAGCAGAATGATTTTTTCTATGTTTTTTTCGCAAATTATCGGTATATTTTGCGATTATCGATGTCAAAATTGAACAAAACACAGTTTTGAAGCCAGCCCCTTGACTGGATTACCACGCAGGTTTGCCAGTAGCTACCATGCTGTCAATATCCTTGAAAGCATTTTCCAAAGCTTCGGCGTGGTATCCCCAGTAGTTGTTATAAATCCACTGAACAAGGTTATGCTCGCTCCATTCCTTGAAAACCTTGTCACCCGTGGTGTGCTTGTAGGCGGCATACTGTTCCAAAAGGAAGATGAAAAACTCCATCTCTGGACTGAGCTTCGGTTTGCGCTTGTAAAAATGCTCTGTCATGGGTTACTCGCTCCTGATATAGATGGAATTGCGCGGGTCGCCAGTAATCTGTTCACATTCCCACATTGAAACGATGGCAGAATGGGAAAACTCCCACATCGCCAATTCAAAGTCGCTAACCATCCGATATGTTTCGGAGTTCAAGAAGCGCTGAAGTGCATCAAATGGCTCCAGCCCATGACGTCTGCAAATCTCCCCGACGACATATTGTTCGACAAAGCCCAGATAAAAAGGGAAAAACTTTTTTAGGTCCCTAACCATGAAGCACCTCCTTGAACTATAGAAGAGCAAGTGCATCGGAAGTTCGGAAAGTGTATTGGTCGGAAAGAAGCTGTGGTAGCAATTCCTTAACCGCAGCCTCCTTGGTCAACAAACCTTCCAAATAAAGATTGAGCGTCAGAATGGTCTGATCATTGGCCACTGGCCCAATCACACTATCGTAGTCATTGGGAACCGCTTCAACAGTGCGATTTCCTATGACAAAATCAAACCACGCTTCGTCAGGACGCTCGAAGCGAAGAATCTTTAGCGAAGCAGGAAAAGGGAAATTTACCTCAAAAACAGAGATCATCGGAGCACCGACATGACGGCGCTGCGTTGTTCGCACTGCCCAGCGTTTTGCCTGATCCAAATCACTCGTCAAGTAAAACCCAGCTCCAAAATCCATCGGGCGCGTTGGGGGTAGAAAACGAGGCTTTAAGACCGAAATATTACTACCGTGATATAACAACATTCTATTCTCCTGGCTTTCTCTTTACTATAGCTTCTTTTCCTTTGCAATCAAGTTGATTCACAAGACAATGCCTTGTCCCCTATAAGAGGTTAATGAAGGCTATAGCTTGAATCTTGTTTTTGGACAGAGCCGACCATCGTGTGATACTTCAGAACCGTGCCCGCCTTTACCAGCCATTCATCGGCGAGCCAGGCATATACCATTGTGTCTATCCGAATCTGAAACATCGTATGGGAAACCATCGATGTGTCTTTAGTGAGGAGATGCTCTGGCAAGGGTTTTCCGCATTCACGCCGCACTTGTTCTATCAGTTCCCACCCAATGCCTCCTATGACCTGCCTGCCCCATGCATGGAATATGCCTGGGAAATTGACGCCGCCTGCTGTAGTCGTGCCGCCGCACATTCCGTTCTTTTCCACAAGGCTGACTCGCCCCGCTCCCAAAATACGCGATGCCTGAAGCGCTGCGCACAACCCAGCGCTTCCACCGCCAACAACTAGAATATCATACTGTTCCATAAATCAATCAGTTTGATGGTAATAGAGGACTACAGAAAAACAATTCTAATGTACTAGCATTAGATTCATTTACAAATTGTCTGCGCGATATTGGAGGTTATGCGCTTGTTACTATCAATTTTTATATGTAACTTTCTTCAAGTATTCATAAGAAAGTAAGGTGACTTTTTGATTTTCAAAAAGCCGACTTGACAAGCCCCTCAAAACTGGCTACATTAGACCCCAACCCTAAGTGCGGGGCCCCGTTTTTTCACAAGAGGAATCTATTCAGAAGGAGAGCCAATAGGCACAGACAGCCTGGTTTTCTGCACCTTGCCGCTCCGCTTTGCGACGCGGCAAGGCGCAAAGGAAGTGGGGTATCACTGCCCCGTGGGTTTCGCTCGCGCCAGTGGTGCTCGCTCCACCCACGGCTATGTTCTTGCCGCCGCTAACGCGGCTACCCCTTCTGAATAGTTACCACCAAAGCTTGTATTCAAACACTCTCTTCCCCCTAGAAGCTTATACGCTAAGCTTCAAAGCGGCCAGGTAAAAGCCCCACACTGCACGCGTACAAATGCGACAGGACATGTCCTGTCGCAACATGCGCAGGTGCGGCGGGACATATTCTGTGCGCCGTGCGCAAGTACGGTGTATAAACTCTCCCTACACAACCGAGGTGCCAATTATGCTAAAAGCTGGTTTTGCCGTTGCGGACATCACGCCTGAAATCGGCGATGAAATGCCTGGCGGTTTCAGTCCCCGCATATCCACGGGTGTCATCGACCCATTGGAGGCTCGTGCCGCTGTTTTCATGGTGGAGAATGAGGCAATTATGGTCATCGGCGTGGATGCGGTCTCACTGCGATTTGAAACGGTCGAGGCGGCGCGTGCGGATATTTCCGCCGCATGCGGACTCCCCTCACGGCGCATCCTCATCTGCGCCAACCACACCCACTGCGGCGGCCCCGCCAACTCCGTCCTCGGCACGGAAAAGAACGACCGCTACCTGCTCAAAGTCGTTGACGGCATCGCCAAAGCGGGCATTCAGGCATGGAAGAAGGCAGAACCCGCCCTTTTGCAATTCGGCAAGAAGGATTGCCCAGGCTGGGCCTTCAACCGCCGCTGGGTGATGAAGGATGGCCACCATCGCACAAACCCTGGTCGGCTGAATCCCGACATGGTGCGTCCTGCGGGGCCAACAGACCCAGAGGTCTCCTTCCTTCTGATTAAAAACACTGCTGGCACGCCCATCGGGGCCATCGGGAACTTCACCTGCCACAGCACGGTCTTCTGGGAAGAGCAGTTCACCCCCGACTACTGCTACTACTGGCAGAAGGCGCTGCGGAAGACCTACGGGGAGGATTTCATCCTCGTCTTCACCAACGGCGCCTGCGGCGACATCAACCAGGTTGACTTCACAAAGAACGCCAAGGAGAGTGGCAGGCCCCACGCCATCAACATGGGCGAAGCGCTGGCAAAAGCGGCTGTCGAGGCCATCCAGGACACCCCGCCTGAAGAGGCTCCCACGCTCGCCTGGGCTGGCACCGACGTGGAGCTTCCGCTGCGCATCCCCTCCCCCGAGCAACTGGCAGCCGACAAGGAGCTGGTGGATTCCGCTTCAGAGTGGGTCTCCGCAAAATGGCAGGCGCGGGACAGGCTGCTTCTTGCGAAGGAGAGCCTCGGCAAGACCGCCACCCTCTGCCCCATCGATATCTACCAGATTGGCCCCGCCTTGATAGCCGCCTCTTCCTGGCAGCCCTTCTGCGAGTTCGGCCTCCGCCTGAAGCAATTTGCCCCCAAGCGCGTCTTCGTAGCAATGCTTTCCAACGGAAACATCGGCTACATCCCAACGGAAGCGGCCTTTGTCGGCGGTGGCTATGAGCCCACCCTCTGCCGCGGCAGCCACCATGACCCTGCGGCAGGAAACATCATCGCCAACGCCTCCCTCAAGCTCCTTGCGTTGTTTGCATAATATCGGTGCCACCATGAAAAAACACATTTGTTCCATTCTCTATCACGCCGTAATAGCTTCCATTGCATTTGTTTCCACCGTCTGGTTCTGCCAGGCTCACGCCGCTCCTGATGTCACTGTGGAAGAGCTGAAGGGCTATGTCGATAACTCGGAGGCGGGAACCCTTGTGTTTTCCGTCTCGTTTGAGGAAAAAGAGTTGGCACAGCAGGCCATCTTCAAGAAAAACGAGTTCAAGCTGGTAGCAGGCGCGGGGCGGAACGGCACGACCGCCATGCAATTCACCACACCCGACCCGCAGAAATACGTGATTGGAGGCATTCCGCTTCCTGAACTGGACACCAATTCCACCTATATCCTGAAGATGCATGCCAAGGCGGAAGACCTCACCCACCCTGCTGGGGTCACCGAGGACGGTATCTTCTGCTGGGAATACGCCAACGAAAACGGCGCATTTGTCTATGGGAAGTACCCCGTCTTCAAGAAATCGCCAAACGAATGGAAGGAATATGAACTGCTGATTCAGCCCCATCCACGTGTGAAGAAATCCCAAATCACCTTCTATCTTAAAAAGGGCATGACGGGAAAGGTGACATACGATGACATTTCACTTTTCAAGTACGGGAAAAACTATGCAGCCGTCCTATCCTATCCGAAAAACTTGACTTCCAGAATCGGCAGGGAGTCCTTCGTCTTCCAATTCGATGTGCTCTCCCCGAAGAGCACCATCGGACTGGTCACGCTGAAAAACGGCGGCAGGACAATCGAGAAAATCGCAGTGCCTGATGCGGCGAAGCGAGCAACGGTGGATTTCGAAGGCATCGTGGAAGGGTCCATCGAGCTAAGCATCCGCCTGGCAGACACATCCCAAAAGGAGATTATCGGCAAGAACTCATACAACCTCAAGGCCTTGGAGCGAGGCAAGGCGCCTTCCAACGCCGCCATGATAGATGAAAACGGCATTCTTCATGTCGATGGCAAGCCCTTCTTTGTGAATGGACTGTTCGTGAACCATGCGCACAAGAACGCTTTGGCGGACATCGAGGCAGCAGGCTTCAACGTCATCGTCCCCTACGCATCCATGAAGCCCCACTCCTACCTGCTTGACAAGGAGGAGCTTTCAAACTTCACCGATGAAATCAAGCTTTTTATGGAGAAG
>JAFTAC010000307.1 GCA_017458805.1 Victivallales bacterium
AGAAGCTCTAGAAGCTCTAGAAGCTCTAGAATCTCTAGAATCTCTAGAAGCTCTAGAATCTCTAGAATCTCTAGAAGCTCTAGAAGCTCTAGAAGCTCTAGAATCTCTAGAATCTCTAGAAGCTCTAGAAGCTCTAGAATGTACCTTGGGACATTGCAAAACGCTTAAAGTAGAGTATATTTATTGGAGGTGAAATGGCAATAAAATTCTACCTAGGAGACTAATCGAATGATGAGAAAAGTGCTTGCAATACTGGCGGTTAGCGTTGTCGCGATAATAGCGGATCCCGTCAAGGTGTGGAACGCCGACAATGGCTTCGAGGGAATCAAGGCGGGGCGAAACACCGAGTTAGTGGTGGCGGACGGCCTTCTGAAGGTGAATCTTCTCGCCCGCGACCCGCAGCTGGAGTTTGACGGCGTCAAGCTGGATCCCATGAAATGCAACGTCTTCACCTACAAGTACCGTGCAACTGGCGTCGGTCACGAGGAAGGGCAGCTCTACTATGCGCGCAACGGCGAGAACTTCTCGCAGCAGCGCTTCTGGAAGATCCCCGCAATGAAGAACGACAACCAGTGGCACACCGTCACCTTGACGGGACGCCACCTCGTCGATTCCTCCACCTGGTTCACGGAAGAAGCCCCCATCACCAGGCTGCGCTTTGATCCGACGGACACGGCGGGCGGAAGCGTGGAGTTCGCGGAGATAGGCTTCCACTTCGACCCGAAGGCGGTCACCAAGTCGATGCTGCTGCCTCCATTGCCGAAGGTCGAGCCGAAGCTGGACGCGCCAGTCTGGCCTGCGAGGAAGGCTTTCTTCAACGAGCCGCCAGCCGCTTCCACGCAGGTGCCGAAGGCTTATTTCCGTGGCAAGATGCTGGTTTCACCAGAGGACAAGCTGGGGCGCGGCCAGTACACCACTTTCTTTATGCGTCGCGTGATTAATCTGAAGGTGGAGCCTATTGAGGCATGGCTTCAGTTCACGGGGGACGACTATGCTCAGGCGTACATCAACGGGATGCACGTTGGCACGATGAACAACTGGCGTCTGCTACGCGTCGTGAACGTAAAGAAGCACCTGCATGCAGGGGCAAATGCATTGGGCTACCGCTACACGAACACAGGTGATGTCGGCGGCGTCATCGGCGAGCTTTTTGTACGCTATGCGGACGGTTCCTTTGAGCACTTTAACACGGACGGCAGTTTCCTCACGCATGAAAAAGAAGAGGCTGGCTGGTGTACGCCTGGATTCAAGGCAGATGACTGGCAGAAGCCCATCCTGAAGGATGGGGCGCCGACGCCGCCCTGGCGGACCATCTGGCCATACCGCGACTTCGAGAACGCGCAGACCGTGGTGAAATCCAGCCTTGTGCCCTCTGATTTGCAGGCGGGGGAGACTATGCACGTGCAGCTCGCCTTCAATGGGAAGATGCCCCCTCTCCCCTTCAAGGCCAGCGCGAACCTGCGCAAAGGCGAGAAAATCCTTTGGGATGAGACAATCGAGTTCAATGCAGGCAACACGAAGGCAAATGGCGACGGCACCTGGTCCATCGACCTCCGCTATGAGACGCCGATGTACATCTCCTCCGCCGAGTGCGATTTCAGCCTCGAATCGCCGCATCTGACCATGAGCGACGGCACGTACCCCGCGTTCCCCGTCAAGATAACCCAGCTGAAGAGCATCCCTGGCTATGAACAGCCGTCTGCATTCAAGGTGGGCAACGTGGCGGGCACGCCTGTCTTCACGAAAAACGGGAAGCCAGAGTTCTTCGTCTGGTGCGGCGTGCAGCGCGATAAGCGGGTTGACAAGCAGCCCATCCACAGCGCCTATCCCGTGAACCTGGTGACAGTCTATCTGAACGACAGCAACGTCTGGACGAAGTTGGACGAGATCAACTTCAGCGAATACGACCGCCAGGCGGAGGCCTACCGCCGCAACAATCCAAACGCCTATTTTGTCTTCAACATCATGTGCTATCCGCCCATGGAGTGGGCGAAGAAGTATCCCAACGAGATGTGCCTGGATTCCAAGGGGGATGTCAATCGAGACGGTCGCTGCAACTACTCCTTCGCCTCCAAGCAGGCGCTGAAGGATTTGGACGAGTTTGTCACGAAGGTCATCACCTACCTGGAGCAGAGCCCATACGCGAATCGTATCGCCGGCTACCGCATCTGCGGCGGTCACACGCTTGAATGGCTGGGGTGGGACCCCAAGCCTGGGCTGACCGTCGATTTCTCCCCTGCAGCACAGAAGGCGTTCACGGAGTACATGCACGCGCACTACCCTGAGATACAGGACACCTCCATCCCCACGCTTGAGGAGCGCAGTGAACTGGACAACGAGGAGATTCTCTGGAATCCGAAGAAGCACCGCCGCGCCATCGCCTACACAAATTTCTACTCCGAGGCGGTTGTGGATATGATGGTGGCCCTGTGCCGCCGCGCCAAGTCCATTGCGGGCGAGAACAAGCTGGTGGGCACCTACTACGGCTACACGATGACC
>JAFTAC010000308.1 GCA_017458805.1 Victivallales bacterium
AACCCGTTTTCAGCCGCGCACGCGGCTGAAAACATCTGTGTAATCTGTGTAATCTGTGGTTTCTAAAAGAAGCCTTTAGTTAACTACCCTCTTAAGGAACATAGCGAAAATCAAAAATAAAAATTCATAGTTCCGCTTTACCTTTTGAAAAATAATATTATATTGCTTATTTGCGATATTGTAATTTAAGGTAATTGAAAACAATTGCCTTTACAGGTAAAGAGACCGCCAGGAGGGCATGGCCGTTCTGGTTGTCTCGCATCAGCTTAAGGTTTATCGGAATGAGTCAGTCAGAAGATTTCAAAGGGTGTTTGCTTAGGGCATACGTGCCAGGTCAGCCGTCCATCACACGGCGTATCAAGGTTTTCCCATGCCGCATAGGGCGTATTGACAGCAACGACGTCGTGCTGGGGGACAGTTCAGTCTCCAGCCTCCACGCAGTGCTGGCGCTGGATGACAAGGACAACATCTATCTGGAAGACCAGTGGAGCACCAACGGCATCTATCTGGACGGGCAGCGCGTCTCCCAGCTGCTCATCGACCACCCCGTGCGCCTGGTGCTTGGCAGGGTGACAATGGACCTTGGGCTGACGGAGGACGATTTGTTTGTCCTGCCCCCATTTGTCCCCAAGAGCGGCGCCACACAGCCTCCGCCCGAGAAGCCGAAGGAGAGCGAGAAGACGGTTTTCTTCGGGGAAAACGAAAAGCCCGCAGAAAGCGCTTCTAGCCCCGTGGTGCAAAGCCAGCCGAAAAGCCACTCACTGGACATCTATGACGACGACATCGTCACGACAAGCACGCGCGGCGGCAGCAAGGGCATCATCTGCCCGCACTGCTGGCACCGCTTCGACGTCGGCGAATTCCTGTTCATCGCACGCCATCAAAGCCTTATCGGCGACTCCGTGCTTGGGGCCGACGCACCGCAGCGCTTCCTCCCCTCCCGCTTCACGCCCGAAGGGAACGCCATCGACGCAGCTGGCATGAGCTGCCCCGACATGGCGTGCCCCCGCTGCCACCTGCGCATCCCCCAGGCCGCCAGCGAGATGCCCCCGCTCTTCCTCTCCATCGTCGGCGCCACGGCCAGCGGCAAGTCCTACTTCCTCACCAGCATGACCTGGGACCTGCGCAACACCCTCTCGCGCAACTTCGCCATCTCCTTCACGGACACGGATGCTGTCAACAACCAGATACTCAACGACTTCGAGGAGACCATCTTCCTCTCCTCCGACCCAGACGAGCTGGTGGCCCTACGCAAGACTGAACTCCAGGGCGAACTCTACAACCAGGTGCTGCTGGACAACATGCTCATCAACCTGCCCAAGCCCTTCATGTTCACCGTCATGCCCGCCGAGCACCATCCGCGCTACTCGGAGGTGCTGGAGAAGATGTCCCGCACACTTGTGCTCTATGACAACGCTGGCGAGCACTTTGAGCCAGGCATGGACTCCGTTGACAACCCCACAACGCAGCACCTCCTGCATTCGGACACCATCTTCTTCCTCTTCGACCCGACAAAGGACGTGCGCTTCCGCAAACGCCTGCGCGGCAGCGAAGACCCGCAGCTGGCGGCCCATGCGCGCGTCCAGCGCCAGGAGATCATCCTGACGGAGATGATCAACCGCATCAAGAAGTATTCGGGCATGCGCTCTGGGCGCAAGACCGCCAAGACGATGATTCTGATGGTCTCCAAGTTCGACGTGTGGAAACAGCTGCTGGACTTCGAGCTTCCTGCGGAGCCGTGGCAGTGGGAGTCTGAATACAACACCAATGCCCTGGACGTGGATTTGATCAAGAACGTCTCATTCGCCGTCAGGCAGCTGCTGGACGAAATCTGCCCCGAGGTGGTCACGACCGCCGAATCCTTTGCGGGCGAGGTGCTCTACCTGCCCAACAGCGCACTGGGGCACAGCCCCGAGGTCGGCGAAAACGGCATGGTGGGCATCCGTCCCATCGACGTGGAGCCCTTCTGGGTCTCCGTCCCGATGCTCTACTTCTTCTACGAGCGCGGCTTCATCCAGTCCATCCCAGAGCAGAATCGCGAGAAGCACAAGGAGACCCCGTGCCAATGCACGCTGTCGGGCGACGTCTTCTTTGTCAAGCTGCCCGCCCGTCCAAAGCCGTTGCAGATCCCGCTCTCATTTGCGGGGCACCAGCTTCGCTGTCCAGGCACCGACCTCTGGTTCACGGTGCCGAAGATTTGAGAGAGGCGGACCATGGCATACGAACTTATCTACACATCGGCGGAACGGGGGCTGCGGCCAGGCACGCGTGGCTTCTGCACCGTGGCGCACACGCAGGGTATGCCACCGCAGCAAATCCAGCTGCTGGAGGCGCTGAGCGCCTACAAGAACCTCTACGGCGTGCATGACACGCAGGAGAAGTCGGAGCCGATAGCCTGGAGCCACATCACGAGCAACCTGGTGGGGCGTTCCGCCAGCATCGTCTCCCGCGTGGGGGCCACGGTTGCGGACCACACGGGGCGCAGCAACAAACTGGCGCACCATGTCCTGCTTCAGCAGCGGGAGCGTCCAGTCGGCGGCCCCGCCTGGCTGTGCCAACAGGCAGGTTTCCTGCGTGAGATGTGGGACGAGCAACCCCATCTCATCAGCGAGATGAAGGAGGTGCCTGCTGGCGACTGCGAACCTGCCCCCGCGACTGCCTGGGAGGCCCTCACGGGCGACCCCGCCTATGCGGCCTTCCTGCCCAATGCCTTCAAGGCAGGTGGCGACAACGTCACCGTGATTGCGTTTGCTCCTGGAACAGACATGCTTGCCCTTATCGCCGAATCACTTGCACTGCTGGAGCCGTCGCTGCGGTGGAATGTCACCTTCTCCACCTATTTCACGCAACTGGCTGTCGGAGCCTCCTGCGCATGGCGCTGCTGCGTCGCCGATTCGGACACCTTGCGCGATGCGCGTCGCAATCCACGCATCACCATACTGGACTTGACAGCTCCCCTGCCCCCCGTCCCCACTGGACCGCTTGCGGAATTGGCACGGACAGGCCAGCGCACCACGACACCCCGCATACAGGTTCCAAAGCCAGACGACTCGGACAAGCCCAAGAAGTTCGTCCTGATGGGGAACCGCAACATCAACCAGCTTACCTTGAAGCCACGCAACCTGAGCGACCCAAAGAGGTAATTGCAATTTTGCAATTACCTCCCCCAAATAGCCTGTCACGACATTTTAGGATACGCCTATGACTCCCGAACAATCATTGGTTCAGCAGATACAGCAGACTTTGAACGCAGAACAGCTGGAGCGCAACCCCAATCTGGAAGACCTGGCGCTTCAGTTCGCAGAGCTTTGCATTGCCGCGAACAACCGCCTGGCCAACTGCGCAGACTTCATCTCGAAGGGGCGCCGTTCAGAAGCGGTCCACGAGGCGCACAACCTGCCCGACCTGCTCCAGCTGGCCGATTTGATGGAGTTCGAGGGCATCAAGAAATGGCGTAACCTCTGCTCGGACATGGAGCTCGCCGTCGCTCCAGCCCTGAACGCTGAAAACCTGGAGAAACTCCGCGCAGCCGTCAATGCCGAAGAGGGGCTCGCCCCCCTGCTGAAGGACTACAGGCGCTGCGTCTATCAGGGCGACCATCGCGGATGCATCGTGCTCCTGCGCAAAATCATCGCTCTGGATTCAGAGAACCCCAGCTGGAAGGACAACCTGCGCCCGCTTGAGGAGGAGGCCCTGCCAGAGCTGGTGCAGCAGGCGGAGAAGGCCCTCGCATCTGGCAACCATGTCCGCTTGAAGACCCTGTTCGAGGAACTGGACGCACCGCACCGCGTCGTGAAGGCCCCAGATGAACTCATGTCACGCATCAAACGCGAACTGCTGTCGGAGCGGGCGGAGGATGTGAAACGTGAGGCTTACGACCTGCTCGCCAAGCTGCGTCCCGCCATCACCGCATCCGATGGTACTCTCGTGGAGGCACTTCTGGAGAAGAGCACCGCCATCGAGCAGAACGATGCCTTCCTGGACAGGCCCGAGACCTGGGACAGCACCTTGGCGGAGGCGCGCGAGATGCTGGACTTGCAGAGCCGCCGCCGCGCAAAGCAGGAGGATTTCCTCAAGGCCATCGACGAACTCCAGGCAATGCTTGCCAGAGGCGGCTATTCGGAGATGGAGCTGCGCCACGAATGGGAGCGTCTGCTTGCATGGGAGCTCCCCGTCTCCGACATGCTCCGCAAGCAGGTCGAGGAGATATTTGCGGACATACGCGCGCGCAAGCGCCGCAAGGTGCGCATTGCCACCATCGCCAGCGTCTCCGTTGTCATCATCCTGCTGGCGGTCGGAGGTATTGTCGCCTTCATCAAGGCGAAGCAGCTGAACACGGATTCGATGGTCTATCAAGTCGAATATCTCTGGGGCGAAGAGAAATACGGCGAACTGGAGGCCTATCTGGCAAACCTGTCGCAAAGCAACCCCGACATCCTGCACATTCCAAAGGTGGAGGATATTTCACGCCAGCTTCAAGAGTACAAGAAAACCGTCGCAAAGCACAAGGAGGCGCTAAACTTTGCAATGGACAACCTCAACACCATCCGCAGCAGCAAGTACGACGGCGCGACTGTCGAGGAGATCCTCCAGCTGCTGAAGGATGCGGAACTGGCGGCCAAGCAGCTCTCCGACGACGCGGCCCTCGCCCGCATCAAGGCTTGGCGAAGCGGCTGGGAAGACTGGAAGGAGCGGCGCGGCCTTCAGGCGAACAGCAAGATTAAAGAGGCCGTGGCGACCATCAGCGCAGCACTGGACGAACAGAAGCGCAGTCCCTTCCATGATTTCGAGGACGAGAGGGAGAAAATCCAGTCGTTGACGACTGTCGCCAATGATGCACGACCCTATCTGGTTCTGGGCGACGAGGTGGAACGTCAGCGCTTCGTCGATGTGCAGGAGCGGCTATCCACCTGGGAGCGCGAGTTCGATCAGCGCTACAAGTCCTTCATGTCTGTCAGCAGCGAATTGGAGAAGCTGCGGGGGGCCATCCCCGCAGCCATCATGGATCTCGCACGCTACAAGAGCCTGATGGAACGCTATGTGGAGATCGCCCCCGACATGGACACCCTGAAGAAGGAGTACAAGGAGGTGCTCAAGGACTTCGCCTGCTACGAAGGGGCCATGCTGCGTGCCTCCGCCACGCTCGTCACCGTTCCACCGACGGCGGACATGGCGATGGAGTTGAAGAAACAGCTGGACGCAAAGGGTGAAGGCATCACGCTGAAGGGAAGCGTCTGGGAGGCCGATGTGCAGGAGGCCCTCCATTTCTACAGCCTTCATATGGACCTTAAGCGCAAGCTCAACAACCTTATGAACGCGAACCCCGAGCTGTTCAACCTCTTTTATGTGAAATACCGCCGCAAGGGCGAGGAGGATTGGCGCAAGCTGTATTCCCCACGTCCCCTGATGAGCGGAGCCGACAAGGAGGATGCCACCGTCAAGCTCTACTGGGGCGAGGTGTTTTTCGCGGACAGCCCCCAGAGCAAGCCCATCCGCGTCCACACGAAGGACGCCTTCCCGGACCGCCTGAGTTCAAAGGACTACGACATCGAGATGCATCTCCGCAAGGAGGACAACCGCTGCGAATACGCGAAGTACCTGCTGAGGTTCATATCGGAGGGGTCGGAGTCCAAGAACATGCCCGTCTATCTGCTGAACGGTGTCCAGCAGCTGCTTGACGACAACAAGATTGAACCCGTTCTGCGCGCGCTGCTTATCAAGCGCATCATGGCTCTTCTGGTTGACGGCCTGGGAGATGTCATCCCCGAAGTCGTGAAGATGTCCAGGGACTTTGCGCAAGTTCCAACAGACGTGCCCTGGATGAATCCTGACCACCCCGACGTCAAGGCAGCCGAACGGAAGTTGAAGGAGGTCGTGAAGAGCACGATTCGCCCTGCTGACATCATCGCCCGCCTGAAGCTTCACTGCAATCTGCTGGAATCCGTGCTGAACTGCAAGGTGCGCTGCGTCGGCTCGTGCGTCCAGAACAAGGATGGGCGCCTGGAGTTCGACCTGCGCGGCGGAAACTACAGCGAACTGTGGGGCTGCTTCGTCTCCGCACCAGGCGTTGCACCGCATTTCAGCGTGGTTTCAAAGGACGGCAGGACGGTTCTTCCTGGCAATGCGGATGCGTGCCATCTCGCAATGCCGTTGTTCGCGCCAGCTCCTGGCTACGCCACGTCCGACATCCTGGACGCCTTGAAGCTCGATGGCGACACGGCCAGGGGCATGCGCTTCCCGAAGGCCTGGCCGAGAAACGCAAATTGACCAAGGATGAATAACGATGAGGAATGGTCTTTATTTAGGACTTGATATCGGGGCCGCGGGCGTCAAGGCCGTGGTAGTGAAGAAGAGCGGGAAGGAATTAGCCATCGAGGCGGCGGACGAACTCCACACACTTGAGGAGGGCATCCTAAACGAGAAGGAGCTGCACTCCTCTGTCGTGCAATGGCTTAGAGCGAAGAAATGTGACAAGTTGTACACCGTGATTGGCCTGCCGCAGTACCTGTCGCAGACCATGCTGAAGGACTTCCCGCCCATCAAGAGCTCCGTGAAGCTGAACGCCCTGGTTGCCGCCGAGATTTCACAGGTCGCGGGGTTGTCGGAAGAGACGCTGGCGCATGACTACTGCCAGCTTAACGAAGGCGGTGGACGAGCCAATGGCTTCCTGATTGGCCTCTGTCGCGAACAGACCATTCGTGACCGCCTCACCGCCTACGAGATTGCAGAACTGCGGGCGGACGCCATCGCCCTTGGCGGCATGGCCGTCGCAAACGCCTATCTGGCGTTGAAACCAGGCGAGGCTGTGGCGGAAAAGCCTGTTCTTCTGCTGGACTTGGGGCGGGAAAACGCAGTGGCGGTCATCATGTCAGGCAAGATGCCGCTTTATGTCAGCTCACTTATGTTTTCAGGCGAGCGCTTCGAACAGGCGGTGAAAAGTGAAAACCAGCCTGGCGACGGCAAGAGGCGTGTCAGCCTCTCCGCAAAGAGCGTTGAAGAGATAAACCTCATGGATGAAATCGGCACCTCGCCTGTCATTTTGGCGGCGAATCTGCTGGAGTCCGAAATTCAGGGCGTGGTGGAGAGCTGGCGTGCACAGGAGGATTTCCCAGTGGGCAAGGAGCCCATAGCCAAGGTGTTTGTCTGCGGCGGCGTCGCAAAAGTCAAGGGGCTCTGCGAATGGCTTACGGAGCATCTTGAAACTCCAGTCGAGATTTTCGGGCCGACGGTCGATGGCGTGATGCGCCCTGAACTGGCGCAGGCATACGGCCTTGCCTTGCAGAGCGCCGAGGACGTGAATGCCCCCATACGCCTCTCCTTGATTCCGTCGGACATCCGCTGGCGCAACCTGCGCCAGGCAAACTGGCCCTATCTGGCTGCTGCCCTTGCGTTGCTTGTCGCTGTTTTCGCCCTGATGAACATCTGCTGGTACATGCGCACCTCCTCCTTCATCACCACTTACACAGCGCAGCACGACGCCCTGGAGAGCTGCGGCAACCTCATTGGACGCATCACCAGCGCGGAGAACGCACTCTACGAGCGCGAGGCGAAAATCGTCCCGCTGGTGGAGGCTGGCTGCCAGCCCGTCCGCATGAAGAAGGCCCTGGCGGAAATCGCCCGTGCCAGCGGTGAAGGCGACTGGTTCGTCTATCTGGCGGACGAGGCAAGCTACCTTCAGGCAAGAAACGATAATCGCCAGGACAATAAGAACGCCCGCAGTGGCAATTCGGACATGTTCGGCGGTTCTGGCGGAAACGACGTGGCGGGGGTGCCCGAGTTCCCCGTGCGCCTGCTACCGAGGGAGACTGATGTTACGACAAAGTTCATCACGGCCAGCTATGCGCCGCTGAAGCCCTCTGAGCCATACGCACCTGCATCAGAGTTCGCCAAGAAGCTGAATGACGGAAAAATCTTCAAGGGCGTCGATATCATGCAGGGCAAGGATAGCATCGGTCGCGAGGACATCTTCACGCCTTGGGACAGGTGGATAAAGGGCGTGCGAGGCTCCTTCAAGCGCTTCTCGTTCGCCCTCCCCTTCGCCGACGTCGATGTGCGCAAGGAACTTCTGCCTGAACCTTCCGCAAAGGGCAAAGGCAAGGGGAAGAAGAAATAGGAGACGACAGCTATGAAAAACTGGTTGAAAATCCATCAGGTCCTTCTGGCGGCTCTGCTCTTTGCCGTTCTGGCGCAGGTTATCGTCTATTTCCTCGTGCTTTCCCCAAAGGGGGAGGAGCTGGAGGAGCTCCAGGCAGACGTCGATAAGCTCCAGGAGCGCTTGCGCGGCAGCAAGTGGCCGCTGGACGCGGAGAAGCTGGAACGCTATCTGGCCGCGCTGGAGAAGGAGTACAAGGGCAGCCAGAAGGATTCCGCACTGACGGCGCGTTCGGCTGAGGCGCTCCGCCAGGCCAACGCCACCTTCCTCCAGAAGATTTCCAGCGAATATGGCAACGTGGATGCGTTCATCTCCAATGTCTTCCGCGTGGACTATCAGTCGGAATACAACCGCGTAACGACCTCCCTGGCGGAAAAGGGCGTTCTTCTTGACGCATCCGTCCTGAACCTGTCTGAGGATATGCCGACACCCTATATCTATCAGTGCATGATGCAGATATGGACGGTGGAGAAATTGGTGGAACTGGCTTTGGACAGCAACGTCGCCCTTGCGACGCTGCCCGAGCGCAGGCGCGGCCAGGGGCGCGTGGCGAACATCAGCGTGGAGCCGATGATCTCCTATTTTCTCTCGCCCCAGAACGAACAGCCCTATCTGTTGGAGTTCCCCGTGAAAATCAGCATCGAGTGTACGCTGGAGACCTGCATGGGATTCATCGACCGCCTGACAGGCGATGGAGTCTTCATGCCCCCGAGGAACTTCGAGATATTCGCACTTCCCCCTGCAAACAACGAGGCGGGCGACGACGGGCTGTTCAAGAGCGGCAATCTGCGCGTCAATCTGACCTGCCCATCCTACCTGGTTATCGGCAAGGTGAATTGAGGTGAAACCATGAAATATCTGCTTCTTCATTTGCAAAAAAACTGGGAGATGGCGGTGCTGGCCATCACAGCCGCCTTGATGCTCTGCGTCCTTGTGCCTTTCTTCCTCATGGGGAGGGACGTGGAGGAGGTCATGGGCAGCGGCAAGGCAGCCATGAAGCGCGAAAGCGCCCTCTCCGCCGAGGCGTTTGCCTTCCTGAACCATGCAGAAAACGGGACCGAACTGGAGCGCAACCCCTTCAAGCTGAAATTGAAGGCCCCCGAGCCGCCGAAGCCGAAGCCCCCGCCCAAGAAAGAGGAGCCGAAGGAGGTGAAAAAGGCTCCTGAGAAGCCAGTGGAGCCACCGCCAGAGCCCAAGCCTGAAAAGGTGGAAAAACCTGTGCAACCGCAAATTGCCTTCCAGTTTGTGCCAGGCGTCATCCTCTTCACCTTCCAGCAGATGAACAGCACGGGCAAAACCGTCGCCATCATCTCCGCCCAGAGCAAGGGCTCCCAGGCGCAGACCTATACACTCGGCGTTGGCGAAGAGGTGAACGGAGCCACCATTATCGCCATCTCAGAGGAGGTGCTCTACGTCCGTGACGCACGGAACCGCCGCATCGCCATCCCGCTGGGAACTAAAAAACAGCTTTGGATGAAAACAAAAATCGAAAAGTAGCTTTTAAGTGTTTTGCAATTGCTATGTTCCTTAAGAGGGTATCTAAAGGCTTCTTTCAGGAACCACAGATTACACAGATTACACAGATGTTTTCAGCCGCGTAACGCGGCTGAAAACGGTTTTTTGGGGGCGGCATAAATGAACCGCGAAGGGCCGCTAAAGCGGCACTTCGCATCTGTGTAATCTGTGTAATCTGTGGTTGAAAAACTACCCTTATGGAAAACAGAGCTCTTGCAATTTGACACTTAGCTAGAGAGTAATCACATGACCTATTCAATTATCGGTATTCTGGCTGGAATCCTCCTGGTCATTACAAACAGGGATGTGCTGTGGCTGCCAGACGCTTCCGCCACAGCCCAAATCCAGCGAAAATACCGCGGCTTCCTGATTGCCGTCCTGGCTTACTACATCACCGATGCGCTTTGGGCATCCTGGACTCCCTTGGCCTGACGTCGCTTCAGTTCGCCGACACGACGCTGTATTTCGTGGCGATGTCGGTGCATACAGAGCCATCATCCATGTGCTTGCCATCATGGCCGAAGACAAAATCCTCTCCGATAGATTCACCAAAACGACATACAGCATCTTCTTCATCATGGTGCTGGTCATTGCTATCTCCCTTCTGGGGAGAAACACATTGAGCTGGTTTGTGGACCTTACCTCCTTCGGAGCCATTGTCGCATACGGTTACACATCCGCCGCCGCATACAAAATCGCCAGGACGGAGGGCAACCGCAAAATCATGGCGGCTGGACTGGTCGGTACCCTGCTGTCGCTGGTCTTGGGATGCGTCCAGATAGTGCCAAACCTGGTGGTGCTGGAAGCCATGGGCAGCGAGGCGTTTCTGCTTCTGTCCCTGTGGTGCCTGCTGGGCTTTGTGTTCTACTGGCAGACGGCCAAGCGCAGTTCGCTGGCGGAGTACAGCGGCATGTCCACCTCAGGCGTGGTGCTGTTTGCGTTGCTCGTCTATGGCGTGTTGATGTGGCTTGGAAAACTGCTTGCACGGCAGAATGACCTGGCTGGCATGCACACAGTCCTGGTCGTCGGCGGAATTGTTGCGATACTCATCATCTTCGTCGGGCTGATTGTCATGCTGTACGTCCTGTATCAAATCAGGGCAATGCATGAGGCGGTGGAACGCGAAAAGATTCGCGTAGCGGAGGGAAGCCTAGCTCGAAGCCAGTTCCTCTTCAACATGTCCCACGACATACGCACCCCGATGAACGCCATCATCGGCTATACGACGCTTGCGCTGAAGGAGCCAGACAACATGCTCCGTGGCTACCTGACCAAAATAGAGAAGTCCAGCCAGCAGCTGCTGACGCTCATCAACGACGTCCTGGAAATGAGCAGAATTGAAAACGGCAGAATTGAGCTGGAGTACAATCCCATGGACTTGCGCATGGTCCTTGACGAGGCGGGCGAACTCTTTGCCGACCAGATGGAACGGAAGCGGATTGACTTTTCCGTGCATTCCTCGCAGCTTCGGAACCGATACGTCTGGTGCGACAAGAAGAGCCTGAGCCGAATACTGCTGAACCTCATTTCCAATGCATTCAAGTTCACTCCCGAAGGCGGCACCGTCTCAGTCTCCATCTATGAGAGCAGCAGCGGGGACGCCGAATACGGCTCCTACGAAATCCGCGTCCAGGACAGCGGCATCGGCATGTCCAAGGAGTTTGTCGCCAAGATGTTCAATGCCTTCGAGCGGGAGCGCACATCCACCGCCAGCGGCATAGAGGGTACGGGGCTGGGCCTTTCCATCACAAAGAGCATCGTTGATTTGATGGGAGGCACCATCGAGGTGTTCACCTCGCCTGGCAACGGCACGGAAATCATCATCCACGTCAAGTTCCGCATCGCCAGCGAAGCGGACATGAAGGAGGAGGCAGACCTCACGGGAAGCTCCACCGAAGAGCAGGTCGAGTTCACGGGAAAACGCCTTCTGCTGGTGGAAGACAATGCCGTCAATCTCGAAATCGCACAGATGATTCTTGAGCAGATGGGCTTCAGCGTGGAGACAGCCGAGAACGGCAAGGTCGCGGTGGAGAAGGTGGCGTCCTCAGAGCCAGGTTACTATGACATCATTCTCATGGACATCCAGATGCCCGTCATGGACGGCTACACGGCCACTAGGGAAATACGCTCGCTGGCGGACCGCAGGCTGGCGTCTATCCCCATCCTGGCCATGACCGCCAATACCTTCCCAGAGGATGTGAAAGCAGCCAAAAACGCTGGAATGCAAGCCCATATCGCCAAGCCCGTTGTGGTTGACATTCTGCGAAAGGAGCTTTCCACGGTCTTGAAGAAGTAAACTGCCCCACAAGCCATGCGCAATCGTATCCATTCGGATGCCGTTGGTGCTGCTTTCGATGAAGAATGCCTAGCAGTGCAGACGTTTCCGTGATGCTCTGTCCCCAAGGGTAGTTTGGCGTAGGCCGCGAAAGCGGCCAGCGCACGATAGTGCGCAACAATCGTAGCCCAATGCAAGCGCCCGTTAGGGCGCGTAGCATTGGGTGAAGTCGCCCCCATGACTTCGCGCCCGTTAGGGCGCAACAAAAAACATTGCATTTACCTACCCTTTTGGGGAACATAGCGTTCTGTAGATATTAGACCTCATTTCCGCATTTGATTGGACAATGCGGAAAACTCTAGTATATTAAACAAGGTAGTTTCAAAACTGGAACTCGGTTTTGGTACTTCCTCTCTAATAAGATAATGTCCAGGGAGTTTTTAAGAAATGACTATTGACGATTTGATTGCCTTCGGAGCCGACACCCAGGAAGGTGTGAAAAGATGCATGAACAAAGAGGATTTCTATCTTCGGATGGTCAAGAAAGTGCCTGCGGAGCCGAATTTCCAGAAGCTGTATGATTCGCTGGCCGCTGGCGACCTGGCTGCCGCATTTGACGCTGCACACACAATCAAGGGCGTAGCTGGCAATTTGTCTCTCACGCCAATCTTTACCCCCGCATCCGAACTGACAGAACTGCTACGCACACGTACGCAGGCTGACTATGCGCCACTGGTGGACGCAATTCGAAAAGGGCGTGATGAATTGGAACTTCTCTGTTCAAAATAAGGAAATTATATTCTTTGTTACTTGAATAGGCAATGCCTCACTGACTGATATCGTGCGAATTCCAAGGTCTCATTGATGAATAAACACCATGGCTTTGGACTGGACAAAAAGCGCCGCGGAGCGGCGCAATCGCCACGGAGTGGCGAGACAGAGGATAGCCCTGGGTGAGC
>JAFTAC010000309.1 GCA_017458805.1 Victivallales bacterium
CTAATGACCTCCTGGGAGGACAGGCCGAAGATAAACATGTTCTCTTCGCCCACCTCTTCAATCATCTCGACGTTGGCGCCGTCCATGGTGCCGATCGTCACTGCGCCGTTGAGCATCAGCTTCATGCAGCCCGTGCCCGAGGCCTCCGTGCCCGCCAGGGAAATCTGCTCGCTGACGTCGGCTGCGGGGATGATGAGTTCCGCCAGGCTGACGCGGTAGTCGGGCAGAAACGCCACATGCAGTTTCTTGTTGACCAGCGGGTTCTTGTTGACCGCCTCGGCGATCTCGTGGATGAGGCGGATGATGAGCTTCGCCATCGCGTAGCCAGGCGCCGCCTTGCCCGAGAAGATGAAGGTGCGCGGAACGATGTCCAGCTTCGGGTTGTCAACGAGGCGGTCGTACAGCATGATGATGTACAGCGCCAGCAGGAACTGCCGCTTGTACTCGTGCAGACGCTTGATCTGCACGTCGAAGATGGAGGAGGGATCGACGGTCACGCCGAGTGTGCTCTGGATGTAGGCTGCAAGCCGTTTTTTGTTCTCCAGCTTGATGCGTGTAAATTCCCCCAGGAACTCGTCGTCGTTGACGTATTTCTCCAGCTTGCGCAGTTCGTAGAGGTCGGTGATCCACTTGTCGCCGATGCGGGAGGTGATGAGCGACGACAGCTTCGGGTTGGCGTTCAGCAGCCAGCGGCGCTGGGTGATGCCGTTCGTCACGTTCGTGAACTTCTCGGGCCAGAGGTCCGCAAAGTCCTTGAAAATCTCTTGCTTGAGGATGCCCGAGTGGATTTCGGCGACGCCGTTCACCTTGGAGGCACCAATCAGCGCCAGGTGGGCCATGCGCACCTTCTTGCCCTTGGACTCGTCAATCACGCTCATTCTACGGAAGCGCTCGTTGTCCCCTGGATGGCGATAGCTGACCGCCTTCAGGAAGCGCGCGTTGATTTCGTAGATGATCTGCAGATGGCGCGGCAGGAGCTTCTCGAAGAGACCGAGGCCCCAGGTCTCCAGCGCCTCGGGGAGGACGGTGTGGTTGGTGTAGCCCACGCAGGAGGAGGTGATGCGCCACGCCTCGTCCCAGCCCATCTCCATCTCGTCAATCAACAAGCGCATAAGCTCGGGGATAAGCAGCGTCGGATGCGTGTCATTCAGCTGGATAAAGACCTTTTCAGGCAGCTGGACAAGCGTGTTGCCACGCTTCAGGTGGCGACGGAAAATGTCCCGCACCGTGCATGCAACGAAGAAGTACTGCTGGCGCAGGCGCAGTTCCTTGCCCTGGTCAACGTTGTCGTTGGGGTAGAGCACCTTGGTCAGGTTCTCGGCAAGCACCTTGTTCTCAACGGCTTCCGTATAGGAGCCCTTGTTGAACTCCGCCAGATTGAACTCGTTGTCGGAGAAGGCGGACCAGAGGCGCAGGGTATTGATGGTGGTGCCGTTGTAGCCCACCACGGGGATGTCGAAGGGGATGCCTTTGACGCGCTCATTGGGCACCCACACCCACTTCTGCATGCCATCGTGGTCGTAGAAATCGACCTTGCCGCCGAACTGCGCATAGACGACGTATTCGGGGCGCCTGAACTCCCAGGGGTAGCCGTTGCGCAGCCAGTCGTCTGGTTCCTCGACCTGTGCGCCATTCACGATTTTCTGCTTGAAGATGCCGAAATTGTAGCGCAGGCCATAGCCGATGTTCGGCACGTTCAGAGTGGACATGGAGTCAAGGAAACAGGCGGCGAGCCGTCCCAGACCGCCGTTGCCTAGGCCTGCATCGACCTCGAACTGGCATGTCTGCTCCCAGGTGAAGCCCGACCCCTCCAGAGCCTTGCGCACAATCGGCTCCAAGCCGAGGTTGATGACATTGTTCGAAAGGAGCCGCCCGATGAGGAACTCCAGCGAGAGGTAGTAGATTTCGCGCGAATTATTCTCCTGGAAATTGTTCTGCGTCTCAATCCATCTATCCATGATGCGGTCGCGCACCGCCAGGGAGAGGGTATAGTAGTTTACCAGCTCCGTCACCGACTTCTCGCTCAATCCCAACGTATAGCGAAGATTGTCGAAGTAGTGCTTCTTGAAATCCGCCACATCTTTTTCAAAACTCTTGTCTGTGCTCACGTTCGTGCTCCTCAAGTATTATATACACAAATCATCAATGTAATACTATATAGCAT
This sequence comes from Victivallales bacterium, assembly GCA_017458805.1. Lineage (GTDB taxonomy): Bacteria > Verrucomicrobiota > Lentisphaeria > Oligosphaerales > Oligosphaeraceae > RGIG3456. The sequence continues at coordinate 2,165 of JAFTAC010000309.1, forward strand.
AATTACAAATTTTCACCTCTCTACAGTTTAAAATGTACTGTTCCCAAAGAGGGTTGTTTTCAAAGTGGCAGAGCAATGTGCCCTAAAAGATGCAACGACCATCTGGAATGCCGCTGGCATCCTTGGGGCCGATGACCGCGCCGGGTGCGCAATCATCTGGCTGCTGCGTAATCTAGGGCATGGCATCCTGATCACGGATGGCGAAGAGGAGGGCAGCCTCTCCGTGGAGGAGATGGCGAGAACGAACCCTGAACTCCTGGCGGAGCTTAACAGCCGCTACCAGTTCATGGTCCAGATTGACCGTCGAAACCGCGCCGATTTCAAATGCTACGACGTCGGGACTGACGAGTTCCGTTCATACGTGGCGGAGATGACTGGCTTCCAGGAGCCTGACCGACGCTCAAGCACGGCCATCCGCCACCTGGCCCAGGACATCTGTGGGGTCAATCTCTCCAGCGGCTACCAGAATGAGCAAATGGTCGAGTTATGAAGGAAATAGCCCTGCTGGAGTTGATTTCCTTGAAACTCTGAATAAATTAGTATATGACAACCTCATCGGAGAACAGTAACACTACAGAAGTGAGACATCTATCGTAAAACACACGATTCCTCTCCCCCAAAAGGAAAAAACATGTCATTTAGGTACAACGGCATTACTGGCCACAGGGGAAATCCCGCAAGGGCTCCCGAAAACACCTTGGAATCATTTGAAAACGCAATGCGAATCGGCGTTGATTTCGTCGAAACCGACGTCCATCTGACGGCTGACGGGCAGTTGATGCTGTGCCACAACGCCGATACGGAAGCGACATGTGGAGAGAGGCTTGTCATATCCGAAAGCACGTCGGAACAGTTGCGTAAACTAAATGCCTCGACGGTGTTCAATAGTTGTCATGAAACTCCGTTCCCGCCAACAAAAATCCCGTTTCTTGAGGAGTTTCTGGAGCTTGGCAGAGCCTATCCAGACGTGCGTCTTTCGCTTCAGCCGAAGGCACCGTGCGTCGCTGAAATCTGCGAAACGGTCAAGCGGATGGGCATGTCAGGTCAGATTGCATTCAACGACGGCAATCTGGAGTTCATGCTTGAGGCAAAACGGCGGATTCCAGAGGCGGTGATTTTCTATGACACGCACGGCGCCTTGCAGCTTGAGGAGGGAATTGCTATTGCCCAAAAGGCGGGATTCTTCTCGATCGTCTCCCATTATCCGCAAATGACGCAGGAACGATGCGATGCGATTCGCGCAGCCGGCTTGGAGGCAGGTGTGTGGAATGTCGATGATTTGGATGACATCCGCCGATTCATGGAAATGGGCGTATTCCGCTTCTACACCAATCGTCCTGAAGATGCCCTGAAGCTGCGGCAGGAATTGGATGTATAGAAACACGCAGTTGTCAAATGGTTGTTGGAGCGAATTGTTTGGGATGTGAAGAGAGTGTTTACTCGGTAAGTGCGTGTAGCTGAGCAAAGGCGAGACGGAACCACTCCTGATTATCCAATGAATTAAGGTTTTCCATTGACCAGTGCGTGATTCTGCGGAACTTCGAGAAGATGGCATTGCCGAGCACCTGAACACTGGTGATGCTGCGATACACACGCTTGAAGACTTTTGGATCCCCCAAAACATCCAAATCAGGAAAAGCCTCATACAGTGCTTGTCCACTATCCATTTCAAAGCCAAGCAACTGACAAATGTCTGGAAAGAATTTGACGAGTTCGTTTTCAGATAAGAGTGTATTGTGATACTCCGATAACCAGAAACGAGCCATAGCGTGGATGTGCGAAGAGGCCGTGGCATTGTCACAGTTTACACCTGTGTTTTTTGCCTTTAGCAGAATGGCAAATGTTTCCAGATTCTGTGCGTCATACAGTGAGGTGGCTTTCACAAGGTGTTTGTTCAAAACAAGCGGATTATCAAGACATTCCGTCAAATCAGACAACAACTTCTTGAAGCCATCAGCCTTAGCATCGTGGCTTCGTAATTCCAATTCTGCTTCTAGTATCTTGGCTTCCTCACCCGAAAAAAAGCTTCTGGTCGGCGACGAGTAGAAGTGGGAATGCCCTTTCAGCCAGATGAACTTCTCTTGGTCGTGGCAGGCACTCCACACCAAGGCGTAGTGGAAAGTGTCCTCCGAAGGCTGGATGTCAGACATTATCCTCGAAAGAACTTCGATGCTTTCCGTAGGCAGGCAGTTTCGGAACACCAGGTCTTTCTGCTCCCTCGTAACTGTCTGCCAAATAGCTCCAGCGTCTAAAAGCGGCTGTATTGGCAGACCTTCTTCCAAGGCCAGGGTGATAAGAGCCACACCGTCTTTGTTCTTGGCGTTGACATCTGCTCCTGCATCTAGAAGCATATCGACAAGACCTTGATTTCTACGCTGATACATCAAGACGGTGTTGCCACGGGAATCACAGGCGTTTGGATTCGCGCCATGCTTCAGAAGAGTATCATAAAGCACCGAATGCCAATGCACCATCAAGGGGACACGGCCATCGTCATCA
>JAFTAC010000310.1 GCA_017458805.1 Victivallales bacterium
GTAGGCGGAGAAGACGCCCTCGTCGTATGTCCCGTTCAGCGCCGCCTCCAGGTCGTAGGACTGCCGACGCATCAGCTCCAGCAGGAAGCTGGGCGTCCCCGTGCTGTCCCAGTAGTTGGAGAAGTCGTAATGGTTGTAGAAGAACTTGGTGATGGAGACGGGGTTGCAGACATGGAGGTTGGCCTCAGAGAAGCGGTAGCCGTCATACCACTCCAGAACATGCCCCATCAGCTCCTCCACAGAGACGCCGTTGGCTTTGGCCGCGTCGGGAAGCCGGTCCGCGAAGGAGTGCCGTACCTCGTCTGCGGTGAAGCCGAGCATCCCTGCGTAATCCGGGTTCAGCGTGATGTCCGTGAGGTTGTTCAGGTCGGAGATGAGGGAGACGTGGCTGAACTTGCTCACGCCAGTGATGAACAGCAGACGCTGCTGGTCGTTGCGGTCCTTGAGGACGCTGTAGAAGCCCTTGAGGCATTTCAGGATTCCCTTCGCATTTTTGTCCGTGATGTTGCCGAGGATTGGCTTGTCGTACTCGTCGATGAGGATCACGACACGCTCCTCCGATGCAAGTGTGTCAATCAGCTCCGCGAAGCAAAGGCCAGGCGTCTTCTCGGTGAGGGTTACGGAATGCTCCTTCGCCAGTGTCCGCATCTTGCTCATCAGGTAGTCGGGCAGCTCCTGAAGGGCGTCCGAGACGACGCCGTAGTCCCCGAAGCTCAGGTGAATGACGGGGTGCTGCTTCCAGTCGTAGGGCTTGTCGTAGAGCGCAAGCCCCTTGAACAACTCCCTCTTCCCCTGGAAGATGGCTTTCAGCGTCGAGACGAGAAGAGACTTCCCGAAGCGCCGCGGGCGCGATAGGAAATACATCTCCTGAGCAGGTCTAATCAGTTTCCAGACGTACTCCGTCTTGTCAACATAGAGGAAATTGCCCCTGATCAAATCCTGGAAAGTATAGATGCTGGTTGTCAAATCCTTCATTGAAGCCACCGATAGTCATTAACGTGCTTGGTTACTGTTCCGTCTTCGGCCTTGCCTGGCTCGGCTTCTCTTAATATATTCTTCAAAAGGAGTTTTTCTTCTCAACTCCTGCAAAATCTCCAAAAACACCATAACACCAGTACAGACCTTGCGTGCTGATGGAATGTGCCGCATGGAGTAACCAAATCCAGATGGTCAGCCAGAGCAGGTGCTTGAATATCCGATTCCAGGCGTATGGTCTCTTCAACCGATGGGATGTGGAGTTTGGGTTCGACCATCGCCCGAAGTCCGATTTTGTGATAAGGTCGTTGCTGCGGGAGTTCAACCAGAAGCCGCTCAGATGCAAGTGGCTTGGCTGGGACCTGAAACCCTTGGACGAGTGGACATACAAGCAACCGCCTCTTAACGAACTGGTGGAACTGGCCAGAGGAATGACATTGCAACTTCAATAGACGAAAAAAAGAGGCGGACATTGGTTGTGTTCGTCTCTTTTTGTGCTTCCTTAGCCTTATTTCAAGACGGTTCTGACAAAGAGGTCTTCACCTTTTGGCTTCACCCAATCCAAAACCGTGCCTCCTGCCTCGGCGTAGTACGGCGTGACAAGAAAGTTGCCGTCACCTTCGCGTGTAACGATGTAGTCGCGCACCTTGAAGGTCTTGCCAGTGTGGAGGTCCAGCAGCACGGTGTCCAGTGACGGCATTTCCGTAAACGGATACAGTGCATCCAGCACCTTCTGCCTGTCCGCTTCTGGAATGATGTACTTTTCGACCTCGCAGCCGTTGGCCATCTTCAAGGTATCGGTGGGGTAGGCCAACCTTTCCTGCGGGCCAGAGATTTGCATCATCATCTCTCGTTCCTGAAGACCGAGATTGTTTGCGGAATTGATGTCTGGTACGAGGGAGTGATTTCTTAATTTGCTTGTGTTGTTCATATTAGCTCCTTTGATTTAGAGGTGATTGGTTTTATGCGGCGAATTCGTGGCCGCAGTCGTTGCAGTGGTATGCTTGGACAATCTTGCGGTCAATGGCGTGTCCAACGGCAGCACCGCCCAGTGCGCCCGTCAGAAGCCCAGCTATCACTCCAGCAAGACCGCCGATGGCGGTTCCGAGACCAGGGCAGATGGCAGTGCCGATGGCGGCTCCTGTCGTTCCTGCTGTTGCTGCTGTGACACCGCCCGTGACGGCTCCGACGCCGCCGCAGGCTCTTGTTGCCAGCGGCTTCAATCTTACGTTCAGAGAGCCGCAGTTAGGACATGATGGATTCATTTGATTATTCTCCGTATTTGGTTGTTTATCCATACAAGCGTGAGATCACGCCTGTATGGACTGGGGTTGATGTTTGATTTTTGTCTGATTTAGGTGATGCCGTGCTATTGGGCATCGTCCTGCTAGGTGACTTTCTTCATTTTGGGATGTCTCCTTTGGGTTATTGGTTATACAAATGCTGGCTGTCCATCCAGCGAGAATAGACGGGTCAGCTTGCGGTTGCAAAGGTCAAAGCGTGCTGGCTTGTACTTGTGAGCTATCTCTGTGAAGGCGTTGAGAAGCGACCACTGGGTGCGCTCCTTGAACTCCTCATGCCGAGGCTCCATATACTCGTTGAAGACAGCGAGGATGTCGCAGCTGGGGATTGCTCCGTATTCTGCCGCCTTGACGATGAAGATACGTGCATAGTCATCGTACAGA
>JAFTAC010000311.1 GCA_017458805.1 Victivallales bacterium
CCCTCGGTGTCGTCGATTTGATGGCATTCCGCATGGATGGGCTGGAAGTTCCATTGGCCGTCGCCCGCAGGGCAGAGGCGGAACTCCTCATCGGTGTTGGCGATGCGCTTAAGCACGGCTTCTGTGAAGTGGTGGTTCTGGCGGAGTTCCTCGTAGGTTTTGATGGCGGGGGCCAAATCTGCGAGCCAGGCGCCGTTGCGAAGGGAGGAGGGGGCCACGCACTGGAGCGTGAAATTGGCGTTGGTGGCAAGGGACTTGCTGTACATGAATTCCACATCGTCCCAATAGGTGGGGTCGGTCTGGTGGTCAACCCACGGGAAGAGGCCCGCCCAGCCCAGGTGCAGCGGCAAGAACATCTTGCGTGCGAAGCTGTTGGAATAGACGTGAAGGGCGTGGAACTTCTTGTGCGCCAGTCTGCCGTGGTCCCATGCCTGCATGCGCGTGCGCACATACCAGAGGTGGTGGTGGAAGGTTGCCATCTCCATCATGATGGGATGGTCCAGCCCCTTGAAAACCTCAAAGGTGAACTTGGCGCCGTAGTGCCAGCGCGCCTCCTCTCCTCCGATGATGTGGGAGCCGTCCAGTCCGTCCAGATAAACGAAGTCGAAGTTGCACTTGTTGACGGCGTTGGAGATTTTGCCTGCCACCTCCGAGAAGAGGGTGGACTCGCCATCGGGGGCAAAGCATCCCCAGCACTGCTTCAGGTGGTGCGCCTTGGCGCCCGCCTTGTGCGGCGCGGGAACCGTCCCGCACGCTCCGCGCTTGCATTGGAGCACGGCATAGGGGGCGTCGTCCTTGACGACGCTGTACTCGATGAGTTCGTCGTCAATCTGGAGGGTCATGCTGCGGCGGATGTAGTAGCTGATGAGCTTGGGCAGGTCGGAGGTGTCCTCCACGAGCGGGATGGTGTCAACGGTGTCGTCGATGTCGGCTGCCAGCGTGTAGGAGCGTTCTTTCGCCAGGCGAGGGTCGGGCTTTGGTGTGACCCAGGCGCAGTTTTTGGCGATGGAGAAGGACATGGTGTGGAGACCAGCCAGGATGCCTGCTTCATGCAGCCTGTCAACCAGTTTGCGCACATCGGCGTAGCCGTTTGGGAAGATAGAGGGGCGCGGCTCGTAGGAGCCGTAGTCCAGCGTGCCGTTGAACTCGATGGCTCCGATGCCCATCTGCTTGCAGAAATCAATCCACTCATCGACGTCCTGCAAGGTTGGGGCCTGCATGACGTTGGAAATGGCGGGGAGCTTGCTGTCCAGTGCCCAGGGACCGCACAGCGGGGAGTGGGGGACGCCTGGCGCGTCGCCTACCATCTGCTTCATGTACTCGCGCATGGCACTGAAGGAAGAGGCGACGAGGCCTGTCTGCGCTCCCTCGAAGCCGAACCGCTTGTAGGCGGCGGTCCAGAGGTGTCTCTGGGGGCCTGGTAGCTCCTCCACGTTGGACTTGAGGCTCAAGGCTATCATGGAGGCGCTGAAGGGCTGGTCTGGCTCGGGGGCGAGGTTCGTGGGGATGTTGACGAATGACAACTCGTCGAAATCTCCCTCTGTGGCGAGCACTGTGAAGACGATGTAGCCATCCGTGATTTTCACGCCGATGGTGGCGCTGCCCGCGTTGCCGGCAAAGGTCAGGACAAGAGTTCCGTCTGCGTAGGTTGCTCCACAGCAATTCGCGCGCCAGCCGTTCTTCTTGACGTAGGCGCAAGGGGAGGGCGGGGCGAGAAGGGCGTGGTTGGCGCCTGTCTTGTTGTCGAAGAAACCCAGGTTTTCACCGTTGTCGCCTATGCGCCATTCGCAAAGGCTGTTCATAATGCGGATTGCCATTGATATACTCCCTTTCTTTTGCGTGGCTTGCGCCCCGCGCACAGGACAGAGTGCGTGGCTTGCGCCCCGCGCACAGGACAGAGTGCGTGGCTTGCGCCCCGCGCACAGGACAGAGTGCGTGGCTTGCGCCCATCTTTCGCGTGGCTTGGGCCCATCTTTCGCGTGGCTTGCGCCCCGCGCACAGGACAGAGTGCGTGGCTTGCGCCCCGCGCACAGGACAGAGTGCGTGGCTTGCGCCCCGCGCAC
>JAFTAC010000312.1 GCA_017458805.1 Victivallales bacterium
ATCCTTCACCTGCTCGATGAGGACGCAGCAGAGGATGTTGGCTGCAACGACGTCGGCAGGTTGCTCAGGCTTGTATTCTCCCAGTGGGGCGCATTGGACATCCACGTCCGTAAAACCTGCAAGCTTGAGGTTTTCGAGGGCGGTCGGGATGCACTGCGGATCGTTGTCGAAGGCATGTATGGGGGTGTAGCCCAGCAGGCGCGCGCCAATGGAGAGGATGCCTGAACCTGTACCCGCGTCGATGAACGAGAGCTTGCCGTACTTCGCCTGAAGTTTGTCCAGATATTGCAGGCAAGCCATGGTCGTGCCATGGTAGCCAGTGCCAAAGCACATGCCTGGGTCGATAGGGACGACGATGTCGCCGGGCTGCGCCTGGTACTCTTCCCAACTGGGCTTGACAATCAGGCGGTCGGACGCACGGAAGGTGTGGAAGTGCTTTTTCCACGAGTTCGCCCAGTCCTCCTGGCGCATTGTCTTCGTGGAGACCTGCGGCTCGGCAGAGAGCATGTCGCGCCATGAACGCAGGTAGTCGGCGGTGGTGGCAGCCAGCTTTTTAGCCTCCTCCTTGTCGTTGGCGATGAGGAAGGTGACGGCCATCCCCGTCTCCAGGTTGCTGAAGGAGGAGGGATTCAGATCCAATGCGCAAAGCGCCTCCTCAAGAATTGGAACATCCACGTTAGGGGTGTCAATGGCAACGACTTCTATGCTTTCCTGCGACATGTTTTCAACCTCTAATGTTACCTAGTATCTCTAGACAAAGCAAAAAAAACAAATGCTCTGTTCCCCAAGTGGGTATTTTAGGGGAGGCCGCGTAAGCGGCCAGCGCACGAAGTGCGCGACAATCGTAGCCCAATGCAAGCGCCCGTTCAGGGCGCACAGCATTGGGAGAGGTCGCCCCCCCATGACTTCGCGCCCGTAGGGCGCAACAAAAACGCTGCCTTTACCTATCCTTATGGGAACAAAGCAAAAACAAAAAAACCGCATGGTTTCCGAAACGGAAACGATGCGGTCTTTTGTTTGACCCTAATACAGCATTAGTCCTGCGGCTTGGTCTTGGGCAGTCCCCAGGCTCTGTCGCCGTCCTTGTAGCGGCCTTCTTTCTTGAGCTGGTCAATGCGCTCGTGGCGCTTCAGGACGTTGCGCTTTTCGGCAACGGCACCCTGGGTCTTCAGGCTGGGATGAACGGACATTTTCGGTCTCCTTCAACTTATTATAGTGGTTTTGATGAAATAATCCAATTCTTTATAATTTAAACTAAAAACGCCGTTTTTCAAACCAGTCGAGCCTTTTTTGTCTAAATTGGGCAAAAAACAAGGCCAGCGTATTGCCCCATTTGATGTGTTAAGGGAGTTCGACCCAGCGTTTGTAGTGGCAGAAAGAGGTGGCGCCTGCTTTGGTGTTGTTGATTCGCATGATGTTGTTGAACAATCGGCAGTTGCCAGTCGTCTTGTCGAAGTCGATGAACACCTTGTTTCCAATCACTTCCACTCTGCGCGGCGTGTCATAGTACTGGCAGGTCAGGCAGATTTCCTTGTCGATTTCGTGGAACTTGAACATAGCTTGTCTCCTTGTGGTGCTGCGCGGGATGGAACCCGCGCTTCTTCTGGGCGTGTCTGCTTATCCGATATGTGTTGTGTTGACGGGCTGTGAGGCAAGCCAGGTCTTGTAGGCGTCGATGTTGGAGGCGAAGGCTGCGAGGACGAGACCCAGCACACCCAAATCGTCGGCGAAGCCGAAGACGGGGATGACATCGGGGATTACGTCGATTGGATTGAGCAGATAGACGAAGAAGAAGACGATTCCCGCCACCAGCTTCCATGGCAGCTGCTTGTACTTGCCGTTCTTGTAGTCGAGCAGCATGTTCCAGAGGAGCTTCACGTCATCGACGCGTTCGCCCAGCTTCTTGAACAGTGCTTTCACCCTGTCTTCCTTGCTCACTAAGTCATTGATTTCGCCTTCGGTCGGGGCTTTCGTCAACCCGTCCGCCAGCTGGCTCTCGATTTTCGCCTGTTTCTCGGCATTCATTTCATGTTCGCTCATGGTGTCGCTCCTATTATGTTTGGTTGAGGTTGAGATTGAGAATGATTCTCTTTCACTTTGCTCTTATATATTTATACGCGTTTCTTAAGCAAATCTTATGAAGCATCTGCATTTTTCTTCTCCATTTACAATAATGGCTGGTGTTTGCCAAAATGTGTCAGGGGAGGTGACCAGTAGGGGTGTTTCTTGGGATTTGCTTATTCGGAGATGAGTTTTTGTACTTTCTTCCCCTTGAAACCATCCCAGTTGCGCCAGTGCCACTCCTCCGTTTGGAAGAACTTGGAGATGGCCGCCTCCAAGTTGCGAAGGCTTGGCGAGGTCTGGCACTCCTCATCCAGAATGCATTTGATACAGAACTGATGGCAGTTTGCGCTCAGCAAATCATAGCCTGGTGTCGTGTCAATCATCGACTTGGCGCGCTCCGCTATCTCTGGACTTCCCAGAGGAGTGTTAGGCCCGCGTGCCGCATAGAAAATGTCGTAGGCGACATTCGTGCCATTCAGACGCGCCAGAAACACCTCTGGCGAGGTGCAGATGACCTTGCCCGTGCCGTCCAGATGCACAATTGTGTCTCCCAGGCAGATGCCCGTGTGCTCCGCAATCTCAGCCGTGAAATTGCAAAAGACAGGCGTGCCAGGAGCCAGCCTGGCCAGCTTGTCGCCATTGACCTTGTTCTCTTCAGGGCAGTCATGTTTGTGGCGTCTTTGGTGCAGCTCATTGTCAGGCCCCAGAAATGAGTCCATAATCAAATCAACGAATTTGTCTAGAAGTGCCATGGTTTTGCCTCATTTCACAGGGCCATCCCCATCCTCGACCTTGCGGGACTTCCAATCAATTGTGTCCGCCTCCTTGCGGGCACTTGTGAACACGTTGCGCAATTCATCGCTTTCCATGCTCATTCCAGAGGCAAAATAGGCTTTGGACATCTTCCCGACGGCGTATGTCACGCCAGCGGCTACCGCTATTTTCAGTCCTGGCAGAAAACTGGACAGCAGCATACCGGCAAAGGAGCTGCCTGCGACACCAAGCAGCATCGTCACGACTGCCTTGTCAATTTTATAGCCATACGTCTCCGCAATGCGGTAAATCATATAGCCTTCGTTGGCGACTAGCGGTGCGACGTCCGACAAGGGAATAGGGGAAATCGCAATGGCGGCTGCGCGTCCAGCCCCCCAAAGAATGTACTCGTCAGCCTTCTTGTCACAATGACAGAACTCCTCAAGCTGGTTACGCTGCTCTTCTGAAAGTTTTCCCTTGAGAAAGGAAAGCTCTTCGCGTATAACCTTTTTCTCCCCTACATATCCTTCGCGAACAGTCAGGACTATCGGAACCCTATACACTTCATGCATAACGAGAGCAATTATCCCATTGTCCTGCACTTCGTCTTGCATGTATCTGGAGGAAACAACCACACCACCTCTATGCCCTATCCATCTTTTGTAGATTTCCTGCACCCTTTCCGGAGTGGTTTTAGGGTTTAGCAGTTCTTGCTTGGCATTGACTAATTCAAACCGTCTTGGATCGTTCATGTTTTTCTCCTTTTTTTAAAGCACACTTCTTGCACGTTCACATACTCCCCTTCCTAGCTATACTGCGCAGAAGAAGCTAATTCTCCTCCTTGACCTGATGCTCCTCCCAATTTGTCTTCTTTGCTTCGTCTTTAGCCCTCTCGTATTCCCTTTTCAACTCCTCCTGACTAAGGGTCATTCCAGACTTGAAGAAGGATTTAGCCGCTTTGCCGACGCCGTATGTCACGCCCGCTGCGATGGCAATCTTCAGCCCAGGAAGGAAAGAGGCGATTAGCTTGCCTGCCAAAGAGGCTCCCGCCACACCAGTCAGCGATGAAAGTATATTTTCGCCGACACTGAAACCATAAAGATTGCCGAGGCGGTAAATCATATAGGTCTCATTCGTCAGCAAAGGCACCACATCCGCCACAGGAATCGGGATGATGGCAATCGCGGCCGCGCGTCCCGCCCCCCAGTGGATAATGGAATCGGCCTCTTTGTCAATACGCTCTTCCCATTCTCTGATGCGTCTGCGATAGTATTCTTTCAAACGACGCTTATATTCCTCGATTTGCTGTGACGCAAATATCCCCGCAGAACAGGCATCCTCGTCAATGCTTTTCGACAACGTTTCCAAACCATCCTTACGATGGCTGGAGACATAAATGATTCTGCCGGGCTTAATCTGTTTCAATAGTTCATCAGAAAGCTCCTTCCGCTGTTTGTCTCGAAGGATTTCTGACTTTGTGACAACGAGTTTCACTCGTGAAGACTCAAGTTTCTTGATGAAATCCAGATCGCCTTGCTGCACACGCGCCCCTGAACCATCCAGGCAGTACCAGATAGATGTGATGACCTGTTTTACCTCCTCTGAAGCAACGCGCGTTTTAATTTCCTCCAAGATGAACGTCGCATACGCGTCAATAGGTTTTCCAGGCTCATATCCCTCCGCGTCAACAAAGGTGGCTATCTCCGTCTCATAAACGTTAAACCCTTCTGTGCAGGGCTTTGAATCGGATATGGCCGAATCCGGTACCGTGCCCTTATGTGTCATGGCCTGAATCAGACTGGATTTGCCCGCACCCGTCTTTCCACATACCAGAACCACGGGTTTGATTGGTTCTGTTTTAGTAGTCATAGCTTCTATTTATCCCCAA
>JAFTAC010000313.1 GCA_017458805.1 Victivallales bacterium
CAGCCAGGCAGCCGCCTGGCTTTTCCAGCATGCTGACGCACGCGCGGATGCAGCCGCCGCACTTCGCCATGGTGTAGCCCAGCCAGGAGGGGAAGTACTTGGCAAGAGCCTTGTAATCCTTTATGATCTCCGCCTCCGACGCGGGTTTCTTGCCGGCGAACAAATCCAGGTCGCCGTTTTCGTTGTTGTCCCAGACCTCCTTGGGCACGAATGGGTTGAAGCATTTGCCCGCATGGGTGTAGTAGGCGTAGCATTTCCATTCGTCCAATTTGCCCCATTCGCAGACCTTTCCGCCGATGGTGACTTTGATGCTCTCCTTGGTGCTGAGGCAGTGGCCTGGGCACTCGCGTGCGCAAGCCATGCAGCGGCGGCAGATGGGCGGCCCGTCGTAGAGCGGGTCTGGCTCCAGCGGTGCGTCGGTGAAGATGAAGGCAAGGCGCTGCAGCGGGCCGAACTGGGGCGTCAGGAACATCTTGCTCCAGCCGATTTCGCCGAGCCCGCAAGCGACCGCAGCCAGGCGGAAGTGGAACTGGAGGTCGGGCGGCGCCTGGTCGGGGCGCGCTGGGCGCGTGAAGAGCGAGCGGTGGTGGGCGGTCTTGCCCTTGCTGCGCTCGTTCACCTCAATCTGCTCCTCCGGCGAGAGTGTCTTGCCGAGGCTGCCGTCCATGTCGGAGACGATGCCGCGCGCGCCTGTGTTGCGATAGACCACCGCCTCGTAGCCATGGTCCTCAATCACCTTGCCCACCTTGTAGAGGACGGCGGGTGCGTGCATCTCGTTGATGCCAGCGTATGCCATGGAGGGGTATTGGTAGAACTGCGTGCCCTCCTCGATGCCGCGCTGCACGCCGCGCGGTATGCGGAAAACCATGCCGATGACCGTCTTGGCCTCGGGGAAAATCTCGCGCGGGTCCATCTCCTTCGGGGCCCCTTCGAAGCGTGCCATGTCGCCGATGCCGCAGAGGTCGGCTCCAGCCTCAAGGGCTGCTTTCTTCACGATGCTTGATGTCAACATAACTGTTTGTCTCAATAGGATGAAGTGAGTTTCTATGATTAACTTAATATAAGTATCAAACGCGTTTTTGCAATTAGCAATTAGCAATTAGCAATTTCCCATTCAATTGTTAATGGTCAATGGTATTTTTACGGAAATCGCTTATATTATGAATAAGATACTAATCGCGCTGGATTTTCCCAAAGGCAGACTGGGAGAGGAAAGCACGGAAAACCTATAAGGAGAATTGGATATGTCAGCTACGGAACCGCTGCCAGGGACTTCGGACCTGTGGGAGCCAGAGGTGTTTGATTGGATTGAACTGGAGAATGCCGCCAGGGACATCTTCCACCGATATGGATACATCGAGGTGCGCACGCCCATCATCGAGCGCACGGAGGTCTTCACGCACAATCTCGGCGAGACGACCGACGTCGTCCAGAAGGAGATGTACGCCTTCGAGGACCGTGGCGGACGCCACCTGACCCTGCGCCCCGAAGGGACGGCGGGAGTCATTCGCGCCATCGCCAACAAGGGGCTGGAGCAGGGCGACGAATGCCGTGCATTCTACTTTGGCCCCATGTTCCGCGGCGAGCGCCCCGCTGCTGGCCGCCGTCGCCAGTTTCACCAGATTGGCGTCGAGGCCGTAGGCAACAACTCGCCATGGATGGACGCCGAGTGCATCGCCATGTTGATGCACTTCCTGGAGACCGTTGGCGCGGGCGGCGGCAGGCTGCTCATCAACACGCGGGGCCTCCCAGCTGACCGTCCAGCCATCAACGCTGCGCTGACGGAGTATTTCACGCCCCACATCTCCTGCATGTGCGAGGACTGCCAGCGGCGCCTTTCGACCAACGTGAGCCGCATCCTTGACTGCAAGAACCCTGCCTGCCAGGAGATTATCAACGGCGCCCCCGACATCGCCTCCCTGATGGGAGAGGAGAGCAGAAAGTACTTCGACAATGTCTGCGCCTCCCTGACGAACCTGGGCGTCGCGTTTGAGGTGACCCCGAGGCTCGTGCGCGGGCTCGACTACTATGTCCACACGGTCTTCGAGGTGACCCATGCGGGTCTGGGAGGCAATGACGCTTTGGCTGGCGGTGGTCGCTACCAGATAACCCCGCCTGGAATGAAGGGCGGGGTGGAGGGCATCGGCTACGCCTGCGGCATCGAGCGCCTGCTGATGGTGCGTGCCAGCAACGCCGTGAAGGCGGCTGGCACCACTGACATTGACGTGGCCATCGTCTGCCTGGGCGAAGCCGCCGTGCCCGAAGGGCTGAAGCTGGCGCAAAACCTGCGCCACCAGTTGCCTGGGCTGCGCATCAAGGCGGACTTCTCCGCCCGCAGCATGAAGGCCCAGATGCGCACCGCCAACAAGGTCGGCGCGAAGAAGGTGCTCATCCTCGGCGAGAACGAGTTGGCTCAGGGCGTGGTTGTGTGCAAGAACATGGCAGACTCCTCGCAGGTGACTCTCCCGCTGGCTGAGGTTGCCGTGAAGATGCGCGGTCTCTGCTGAACCGTGGAGATGCGCGGTCTCTGCTGAACCGTGGAGATGCGCGGTCTCTGCTGAACCGTGGAGATGCGCGGTCTCTGTACCGTGCAATG
>JAFTAC010000314.1 GCA_017458805.1 Victivallales bacterium
CGACACGGCTCGCCGCAATAAACGTGCCGACAATCTCATCGATGCTTGCCAGACGAAAAGCATAGCGGAAAAGAAGGCGGCCATCGGGCTGGCTCTGCTGGAGTTCGACAGTGCGGCCATCTCCACCATCCACGGCTTCTGCACACGTGCCCTCGGTCGCTATGCCTTCGAGACGCACACGACGTTTGCACCAGAAATCGAGGACAACAAGGATGCGGAGCTTTCTCGCCGTACCCTCGACTGGTGGCGGAAACGCGCCGAAAGCACACCTGCCGACCTGCTTCCGCAGCTTGACATCGGGGTTTTGCAGGGCTATGTGAAGGATCTGGGTGGCAAGACCGACTGGAAACTGGTCGATTGCGATACAACCACTCCCAAGGGGTTCATGCTGGCGCAGGCTGGGGAGATTGTCGAGGCCTACGAAAACGACCGTGTAAACCGCCAGAAGCAGTCGTTTGACGACCTGCTGCGCTCCATGCGGGCGGCTCTGGAAGGCCAATACGGCGAGCAGTTTGCCAAGTCGCTTCGCAACACCTTCCATGCCGCGCTGATTGACGAGTTCCAGGACACGGATCCCGTCCAGTACGATATCTTCAAGAAGGTCTTTCTGGCTGACGCAAGCGTCCCCGTCTTTTTCGTAGGTGATCCGAAGCAGGCCATCTACGCCTTCCGAGGCGGGGACATCTACACCTATCGCGATGCCGCGAAGAGCGTTCCCTCGGACAAGAGTTATTATCTTGACAAGAACTTCCGCTCCACGCCGCGCCTGATGAAAGCCGTGAACGCCATTTTCAGGGACGCCAACGGCAGCTTTACTTTCGGTGACAGTGAAATAGGTTATCCGCTGGACATCAGCGCAACCGACAAGCCAGCACTAAAGGTCAATGGCATGGATGACCCTGCGCCTTTCCGCTTTATCCAAGTGAAAGGAAAGAAAGCCATTCTGGATATGGCGTTGGCGCAGGAGGTTGTGAAGACGCTGAATGAGTATCGGGGAGTGCTTTCGCCGAAGGACCTCGCCATTCTTGTCTCCTCGAATGCACATGCAAAGGAGATTATGTTGGTCCTGCGCCAGTATGGAGTCCCTTGTGTCGTGCAACGACCTGGCAATGTCTTTACCAAGGCGTCAGGGGGCTTTGGCAACACGACCTACCAGGCCTCCAGGATGCTGCGCGAGTTTCTGGATGTCTGCCAGGCGATGGCGAAGATTGGTGGTGGCAAGCAGTTGCGCACAGCCCTGGCGAGCTCCTTCTTCGGCTTGACCCCTGGAGAACTTCTTGCCCTGAAAGATGACGTAGTCACTCTGGCCGAGTGGATTGGCAAGTTCGATGAAATGAACAGCATCTGGCTGAAACGCGGCCTTGGAGCCGCTCTGGCAAAGATGGAGGAGTTTGGCACGCGCGATGGCGTCGGCTACCGCGAACGGCTGGCACAGCTTCCCGATGGCGAACGTCTGCTGGCGGACTGCGGGCAGATCATCGAACTCTCCTTTGCCGCTGTCAAGCAGATTGGACCATCGCCTGAAAAACTGGTTGCCTGGCTGAAGGATAGGGTTGCAAAAGGTGCAGATGAGGCGGATTCCGATGCTTATGCTCGCGAGCTGGAGAGCGACAGCAACGCCGTTCGAATTATGACGATGCATGTTTCGAAGTGGATCCAGGTCCCCGTTGTCTTTTTGCCAGACTGCAATGTCGATGCATGGGAACTTAAGGAGAACGAAGTTGCCTGCTATCATGACGGCAGCCAGCTTGTCTTTTCAGCCAGTCATCAGGAGAAGGCGACTGAAGAGGAGCGTCTGGAAAAACTCCGTCTGCTCTACGTCGCCATGACGCGTGCCGAGCAGCGCACGGTGGCACTGTTTGGCGAGAAGCTAAGTGAACCGTTGCAGAAGCTGATGGATAACGCCAGGAAGAATGGTGCAGGGGAGGGGGCCAATGGTTCCCCAATCCAGTGGATTGCGGACTATGCTGTGCAGGAGGATCTGCCACGCTATGTCGCTGATGTATCCACTGTTGAGTTGACGAAGCCGAATGAGCCGCCAACGTTTGACACACATTCGACCCGAGGCAGCTACTCGGCCATTTCGCCCTCCATTTCCATAGACGACCTTGACGCTGATTCAGCGGAGAAGGACAGGGACGCCGATGATAGCACGAACACCACGTCGGCGGAGACAGCCGACAGGCTTCCCATCTTCCGCATTCGTGGCGGTGCGACCATTGGTTCCTGCTGGCATGAGGTGCTGGAGGAGATAGCCTTTGATGCGGATGACGACGCGATACGCAAAGTGGCCGAAAGCAAGTTACTTGCGTATGGTTTCACCCCCCAGGAGGATGTCGGCGGAAAGACGGTTCTGGATGCGACTTGCGACATGATTGAAAAGGTTTTGTCGCAGCCGATTACCGCGCCCGACGGCAAGGTTTTCACGCTGCGGGAGGTCTCTTGGCAGGAACGCATGAGCGAACAGGAGTTCAACTTCGCTTCTGCGCTGTCGGAGGAGGATACAACGGCCTTGGCGGAGAGAATCCGCGCGCATTGGCAGGGGGATAGTGCAAAGCAGGAGTTCCTAAAGGCGTTGGAGGGGTGGAACCGACACATCCCCAAAGGGTTCATCAATGGCTTCATCGACCTTGTCTTCAGGCACGACGGCTATTTCTATGTCGTTGACTGGAAGTCGAATAGCCTTGGTGGCACGCCTGAATCCTTTACTGAGGAGGGTATGCGCCGCGAGATGGCCTCCCACGGCTACTTCTTCCAGTACCTACTCTATTCCGCTGTCCTGCAACGCTATCTGAAGGATTTGGCTGGCTTTGGATATGAGTGGGACCGCCATTTTGGCGGCATCCGCTACGTTTTCCTGCGGGGAGTTTGCGCTGGACGGGAGGCCGCTGTCTTTGCAGATAGGCCTGACGAAAAACTGCTGGATGACATTGCATCGGTTTTGGGACTGGAGGTGAAATGATGAACGATATGATTGTGAATTACGATATGGATGAGACCCTCGAACAGCCGTTGTTGGAAGGCGGCGCCTCGTGCGTGGATGCGATGACAGCAGATTTAATGAGGCGCATGGGGTGTTCGAAGAAGGTTGCGGAGTTCTGCGGCAAGGCGGTTTTTCTCCAGAACAACCGAGGCGATGTCTGTGTGCCTGTCGATGACAATGCTTTGGCTGAGGAACTGAAGGCGGCGCCTGGCGTTGTCTGCCTGGAGGACGGCGACGAGGTGGCGAACGCTCCCTTTGTCTTCTATGGCGGCTCGCTTTACACACGCCGCAACTGGCAGTATGAGAGGAACATCCGAAACCGAATACGCACAATGGCTGGGGCGGCGGTGGCAGAAACCATCACGGTTCCCGACGATGGGCCGTTCGCCAAGATGGAGGCGAATCAGCGTCAGGGAGTGGAGATAATGTGCAACCATCGCTTTGCCCTGCTGACGGGCGGTCCTGGCACGGGCAAGACCTTTACCATCGCCAGGGCGGTGAAATTGATTCAGGACCAGGGCGGGACGTTGCGCCTGGGACTGGCTGCCCCTACGGGCAAGGCGGCGGCCCGCGTGAAGGAGTCGATGGTGAAAGAGGCGGAAGCACTTGGTTTGGAAGCCATTCCAAATGCCACGACGCTTCACTCCCTATTGGAACCAAACTATGATTTGGTGAGCTTCAAGCACAACCGCGAGAATCCGCTGCCCTTGGATTGGCTGATTGTCGATGAGGCCAGTATGATTGACCTGGCTTTGATGTCGAAGCTGCTGGATGCGCTGCCAGATGGCTGCCGCCTGACGCTGGTGGGTGATGCGCACCAGCTGGCCTCCGTAGAGCCTGGCCGTGTCTTTGGCGACCTCTGTCAGATGGATGGGCTACCCATCTGTCGGCTGGACGTCAGCCGCCGTTTCCCGCAAGGGGGCGAAATCGACACATTGGCGCATGCGGTGAACGAGGGCAAGGGCGAAAATGCCCTGGCGATGCTCCGCAAGGCTAACGAACTTCTGCACTATGAGGTCATCTTGGGGAAGACGGCTTTTCAGCCAGAGAAGTGGGGGAGCTTTGTCGAAACAGTCAAGAGCCATTTTGCGGAGTTCGCAGCCCAGAGGACACCAGAAGGTGCCTTGGAGAAGCTCAACGGCTGCCGTGTCCTCTGTGCCCTGCGGCATGGGCCGTATGGGGTGGAGCATCTGAATCGTGTCATTCAAAAGCTGCTTGGCGAGAAAGCGCCTGTACCGATGATGATTGTCAAGAACAACCACAGTCTTGGGGTGAACAACGGCGATGTCGGCGTGGTGATGCCGAATGACGACACTCTGTACCTGTTGAATGAAGATAAGACGGTTCGTCGTATCCCGCTGGCCCTGCTTCCCGACAGGGAGATGGCCTTTGCCTCCACGATCCACAAGGCGCAGGGGTCTGAATATGATGATGTCATTATCGTCATGCCTCCCACTGCTGAAGCAGAGAAGTCGAATCCCCTTCTCACCCGCGAAATCCTCTATACCGCCATCACGCGCACGAAAAAGCAGGTCTTTCTTTACAGCGACGATGTCTCGATTAAAATTTGCTGCCGGAACTGCATCAAACGCCAGACGGGGCTGCGGGGGTAGCCAGGCCGTGAGGGTAGCCAGGCCGTGAGGGTAGCCAGGCCGTGAGGGTAGCCAGGCCGTGAGGGTAGCCAGGCCGTGAGGGTAGCCAGGCAGTGAGGGTAGCCAGGCAGCGAGGGTAGCCAGGCCGTCTCGGCCTGTGCGTGGGGTAGGCGGGCTGCCAGGCGGCGGGTGTAGCCAGGCCGTCTCGGCCGGCGCGCGGCAAAAGCCAAAGGACGGGGGGCAACCCCCCGCGCCCCCCAGCAATGAAAGGGTGTAGCCTGGGGCGGGTGTAGCCAGGCCGTCTCGGCCTGGGGCGGCAAAAGCCAAAGGACGGGGGCTGTGCCCCCCGCGCCCCCAGCGGCGCAAGGGGCGGGGTGTAGTCAGGCGGC
>JAFTAC010000315.1 GCA_017458805.1 Victivallales bacterium
CGCCGCGCTGAAGCGCGGCGCACAGGACAGGTGAAGCACAGCGCACACCTGTTCTGTGCCCGCCGCTTCAGCGGCGGGGCTCAGCGGCGGGAGAGAATGAAGAACAGGGGCTGGTATGGGGGGAGGGTGTGGGTGGCGTCGGGGGTGGTGGCGTGGGTGCCAGTGGCGTCGAGCAGCGTGACCTGCGCGAAAGAGCCCTGCATACGCAGGGTGAAGGGCTGTTCGTCGGGCGTGGGGTTCATGACGGTGACGAAGAGGCCCCTCGGGTTCTCGTAGCAGCTGGCCTTGACAGCTGCATTGGAGGGACTGACGGGGCAGCCAGGCTTCCAGTAGGGGTGGAAGGTGGCGTCCTGGAGGCCGTACTCATAGAGCTTGCCACGGATGGCCAGCTGGAGGTCCTCCTTGATGAAGTTGGGGTAGATCATCAGGTTGTGGAGGAATGCCATGCCGAGGAAGTGCATCGTGGTGGGAACGCCTTCGATTTGCTCCTTGCGGCGATACTGCGGAAGGAGCATGCGCGCGGGGCCTGTCTGGGGGACGTTTTCATAGCGGAACTGGTCGAGGCTCATGAACTGCGTGTAGTAGTCGTGCTTGTTGAATTGTGAACGGTACTGTTCGCCCATGAGGACGGCATCCGAGAAGGCAGCGGAGGTGTCGAATTGTGCGCCTCCGAGGTGTGTGATGGTGATGGTGTCAGGGTTCAGCTGGCGCTGGACGGTGTAGATGCGCTCCTGGAACTGGCGTGTCTCGAAGGTGGGGTGGAAGCTCTCGCCGTTTTCCTGGAAGATGTCTGTGCCGAAGCAGTCGTAATAGACGCCTGCCCACTTGAAGGTGGAGAGGTGTTCCTTGAACTGGCGCATGTAGAAGTCCTGCCAAGTGCGTCTGCGGATGTCGCCCTTGGAGGCCATGCCTCCCCTTGGACCACCCTTGAAGTTGTACGCCCTGGCGGGGATGCCGCGCCACTCCTTCTCGAAGTAGCTCCATTCGGGAATGGTGTCCATGATGTAGAAGGGGAACTGGTAGATGAGCCACTGTTTTTTGCTTTCGGCGAGGAACTTGTGGAGTTCGTTTGGCTTGTCCGTATAGGGCAGGGAGCCGAAGTACTTGAACATGCTGTTGGTCTGCCAGACCAAATCCAGGTTGCTGTGGTCGCCACCGCGGAAGCGGAGCGTCTTCCACTTGTCGCTGATGGGGCGGAAGGGGTAGGGGGCGACAGCGAAATCATAGACCGTGCTTTCGCCCTGCTTGAGCGTACGTGGGGCGTTTTCAAAGGAGATGCGGACGGATTTTGCGGAACCATCGACGTGAATCCACTCGGCGTCAAGGTCGGCCACGGCGGGATAGACCTTGGGGGCATACCAGACAAGGCCGCGATCCAGCGTGCCGAACGCTACCTCGTTGTAGAAGTGCTTTACGGTCCACTGCGGCGTCTCGTGCAGGTCAATGGCTCCGATGGCGGTCCAGCTGTCGTCGCTGCGGTGGAGGAAGTCCATGGCAGCCAGCTGGAGGTCAAGCTGCGCTTGGGAAAGCTCCAGCTCGCGTGTTGCGGTGAGGGTGAGCGTGAAGCGGGTGAAGCCGCTGTAATCGACGGAGGTCTGGATGGAGCCCGTCCAGCCGTCGCCGTTCAATTGCTGTGTGACGGAGCACTTGGAGGGCGCGCACTGCCATTTGGGGGAGGCAGCCGCCTTCAGGGGAGCACCGTTCAGGGTGAAAGCCATGGGCGATGCGAGCACGTCAGGGAGCTTTTCAAGCAACAGGGTGTCGCTGAAGGAGAAGGTGTCGTTCCAGGTTGTGATGACGCCGCCGGGCGTGCCGGCAAGAGGCTTCCATGGAATCGGAGGCTGGTCTTCGGGGCGGATGATGCCCAAGTCGTTGCTCCAGCTCGGGTTCTTGCAGACGGCTAGTGTCTTCTTTTCGCTGGCAATCTCCTTACCCTCCTTGTCAAGGCCTTTGCACTGGATGGTGTAATAGGCGTCGGGGATTGGTTTGAGGTCGATGGTGCCGTCAAGCTCTGCCAAAGCATCCTTTTCGACGATGGTCTTACCGTCGTTGTCCGCGATGATGAGGGTTGCCTTCTGGATGTTTTCAGGCGGGATGCCGATGAACGTGCAGCGGTAGTCCAGTTTTGCCTCGGCGGGGGTGACGCTGGTCTCCAGGCGTATATCGCCCTTGCCCTCATAGAAGCGCAGGTGGTCGAGGCAGACATACTCCTCGGGCTTCATGTTGCGTGTGTTGAGGCCGATATCGACAGCATAGCAGTCGGGCAGCGTGGTGAAGGTGTGGGTGAAGGGTTTCCACTCGCCCTTTGTTTCGCGGATGTGGAAGCGGCTCTGGCCGATGGCCTTGCCGTTCTTGTCCTTCTGGAAGCATATCAGGATGCCGTGGCCGTTGAAGGTGAAGTCGTCGGTGGCCTTGTAGTAGCCCTCCAGAATGTAGTTGTGCTGCGGCTTCAGCACGAGGTTCTCAATCATAAGGGAGTACTGCATCTTCTCCATGCTGCCGTTGCACTGGAAGAAGGCCTCGCCGATTTTCGCCTGTTTCCATTCGTTGACGATTTTGCCTCCATTACCCATGCAGAAGTGCTCGAAAATCAGATGGTGGTTCAAGTCCCACGAATCAAAGGTGGTTTCGAAGTTGTCGATGAGGATGGCATTGGTGCCCTTAATCTCGCCGACTTTGCCGATTCGGAGGTTATCGACCCAGACCTTGGCGTCGGTGGCCATCCCCGCGAAGCGCAGCATCAGCTTCACGTGTCCGCAGTTTTCAGGGACGGTGAAGATGCCCAGGCGGTGCGTGAAGCGCGCTGGACTGGTGGGAAACTTGAAGTAGGTGGTGGGTGCGACCTGCTTCGTGCCCCTCTCATTGTAGAAGACCGCCTGAGTGATGAAGGTGCCGCCGACCACGTTCTTCGTGGTCTTATAGACCAGGCCGAAGGCGTACTCTTCGCCAGGCGTCACGTCAAAGGGGGCAATGAAGCCAATCTGGTTGGAATCCTTTGCGCCCGTTACCTCCAGAGCCCCTTTCTCCAGCCCCATGCCGTCGGCGATGGCGGTGTGCGGGAGCATTTTCTCCAGTGGCTCGTCAAAGCGCTCCAGATAGGGGACGGGCAGGGTGGCGGCAAGTGCAGAAAGGGTAGCACAAATAAAGGGTAGAAGGAGGTTTTTCATGGCAATGAGGGGTAAAACGAAAACGCCGAGCTTGAAACGGCTCGGCGTTTTCGTGGTTGGTTATGGCTTACTTATAGAGCGGATTGGCAACGACGTCATCGCCCAGGACCTCTTTGATGGGGTCCCACTCGTTGGCGGAGAAGCCAAGCCAGGAGCGGCGGCGGAAGCCTTCGGCGTATTTGAACTTGCCTGAGCGCTTGCCGAGGTTCTCCATAAACTCGACCATGGTGGATTGGTAGGCGTCCATGCCCTGGCTGACATCCAGCCACTCCTTCTGGGACTTGTGGCATTCGAGGAGCTTCCACTTAAGGTCCATCTCCTGCTCGACGTTCACGAAGAATTCGGGCTCGATGAGCCTGCGGAACGGATCCATCAGACCGTGCGGGATGGCATGATAGACCACCACGTCGTCCTGGATGACGTCGCGCTGCGGCGAGCACTTGGCGTTGAGCATTCCGCGGCAGAATGCGGCGGAGACGGCCAGGCGGCAGGTGTTGATGTGGTCTTCCATGTAGTCGTCTGGCGACTGCGTCAGGATGATGGAGGGGTTGATTTCACGGATGACGCTGATGACCTTGGCGCAGTTTTCCGTGTTGTAGAAGACTTCCAGGTCGTTGCAGATGGAGGGGTGGTAGATGGCACCTGAAATCGCGCAGGAAGCCAGGCACTCCCCTTTGCGCTTGGCGGCGATGGTCTCCGAGTCATCGACTGCGGTGCCGCAGTTGCCGTTGGCAAGCGTCATGTAGTGAATCTCATACCCGTGCCTTTGCAGGTTGAGAAGGGTACCCATGAACATGAACTCGATATCGTCTGGGTGCGCTACGATAGCGATTGCGACAGGTTTTCTGCTCATTGACATGCCTCTCCGATTCGATTAGTGCATTTCAACGGCGCAGCTGCCCAGGCCAGGCCTGAAGAAGTTGAACTGGACGTTCGGGTGGTTGGAGAGCAGGCTCATCGGAACCGCCGCGTCGGCAATCTTCTTGGAGAGCATCAGGGTGGTGAGCCTCATGCCGAAGGCGTTGTCATGGCAGCCAGCCTGCCAGATGGAGACCTTGTCGGCCTTCCAGGTTTCGACTGGGCCGACGGTCGCGGCCTGCGTGGGAACCAGGGCGATGTTGCCGCCGCCCGAGGTACGGGCGTTCTGCATGACCGTGATGGGATGCAGGTCAACAATGCGGGTGGAGAGCTTGCAGTATTCTTCGGGCGTCGGGGGTTCCTTGGCGTATTTGCCCTTGCGCGGCAGCGGGTCGTTGAAGGCCCAGTGCTTGGTGTCACCCTGGCCGCCCTGCATCAGGAAGCAGTGGAACTGGTCGTAGGTCTTGCTGTAGGCCTTCAGGTCGCCAGTGGGGAAGTGGAGGTTCTTGGCGGGCATGCGCAGCTTGGCGTCGATGCGGTCGAAGCAGAGTTCCTTGTCGCACTTTGCGAAGGAGAGCGGATGGTTGACGCCGACAGCCTTGCCGTCCTGCACCCATTCGTCCATGCCCCAGAAGTGGGCGTCCAGCTTCTTGAGGTTGAGGCCTGTGGCGTTGACGATGCGGGCGACGAGCGGAAGCTGCTCCGTGGGGCCGATGGGGCCGCAGATGCCGCCAGGGTTGTCGGGGGAGGACTTCTTCCACGCCTCGATGTACTCCAGGGCCTCGGCAAGGTAGAACTCTTCGATGGTGTCATACATGACGACCTTGAAGCCAGGGCGGCTGAGCTGCTCCATGTCCTTCACGGTCAGCTTGGCTGTGTCTCTGACGAGTTCGTCGTCAATGGTCGTGTAATCCCACCAGTCAGGTGCAACAACGCTGTACTTTCTCATGTGCGTCTCCAGTTTTTTGAGGTTGAGTGTTCAGGCGGCTTTTGCCACCGTGTTTTAAGCAACAATTAAAGTATAATTCCTAATCATGGCTTGTCAAGCCATATTGGGCTTTTTTGTTATTTTGTGCGCGGCTACGCGCCGCGCACTCAGGACGGAGAAAACCTGCAACAGTATCGTCCTGACGCGCAGGCGCATAGCCTGCGCGGTAAACCTAGGCGCGGATAGCCTTTACGATGGCGACGGCGTCCCGGGCGGCCTGCTCGATTTTGGCCCAGTCCTTCGCCTTGATGGCGTCTTTGGCGGCAATCCAGGTGCCGCCTGCGAAGGCGACCTGGGGCAAGGCGAGGTAGTCGGCCAGGTTCTGGGTGGTGACACCGCCCGTGGGGCAGAACTGGACGCCTGTGTGGCCATACGGGCCGATGAGGGCTTTGAGCATTTTGACACCACCCGAGGCTTCGGCTGGGAAGAACTTCATTAGCTTGCAGCCCAACTCCAGGGCGCGTTCGATGTCGCTGGGGGTGCAGATGCCTGGCGCAAAAAAGAGCCCCGCCTGCTGCGCTGCCTCGATGATGCGCGGGTTGCAGCCGGGCGCCACGGCGAACTTGGCGCCTGCGTCAACTGCTTTTTTGACCTGGTCGGTGGTGAGGACGGTGCCTGCGCCAAGTATCAGCTCGGGGAAGTGCGTGGAGGCGGCCTTAATGGTCTCTGCCGCCGCTGCGGTTCTGAAGGTGATTTCCGCCACGGGCAGCCCGCCTTTCAGCAGGGCCTCGCAGAGCCTGAGGCCGTCTTCGGGGGTGTCAACGGCGATGACAGGGACAACGCCGTGCTTGCGTAGTTTTTCTAACATAGGTGGTTCCTTTTTTGCTATTGCGCGGGACAGAGCCCACGCATCTTCATGCAGCGCTATTGCGCAAGGCGGAGCCCACGCATCTTCATGCAGCGCTATTGCGCAAGGCGGAGCTTGCGCATCTCCATGCAAAAAAGCCATCCAGGGGTGTCTCCTCTGGATGGCTTGGGGTGTGCATGGTGTGGGGTTATGCCTTGGCGGGCGTGGCCTTCTTGCTGTTGGCCTTGGCTTTGGCCTCCGCCCTCTCGTTGGCGATGGAGCGCTTGTGCCAGGTGTTGATGATGGCGTTCGAGTGGAAGATGGAGGAGTAGGTACCAGAGATGACGCCGAAGAACATCACCAGGGCGAAGTCGCGGACGGCACCGCCGCCGAAGACCAGCAGGGAGATGACGACGAGCATCGTGGTCAAGGAGGTCATGATGGTACGGGACATGCAGTCGCCGATGGACTTGTTGATGATCTGCGTGTAGGTGAGGTCCTTGCGGGTGTTCTTGGTCTCGCGGACGCGGTCGAAGATGACGATGGTGTCGTTCAGCGAGTAACCCATGATGGTCATGATGGCCGCGACCACCGTCAGGGAGACGGTTCCGCCGAACAGGACGTAGAGGCCGCAGGAGACGATGGCGTCGTGGATGATGGCGATGGTGGCCGCCACACCGTACATGAACTCGAAGCGGAATGCCAGATAGACGATGATGCCGACGATGGCCCAGAAGGCGGCCCAGAAGGCGGCACTCTTGAACTGCGAGCCGACGTTTGCGCCGACGGTGTTGGTCTGCTTCAGGCTGATCTTCACTTCGGGGAACTTCTCGTCCAGTTCACGGTTGAAGTCCGTGTAGTCGATGGCCTTTTCAATGCCGTTTTCCTTCACGATGGGGAGGACGATTTCCAGAAGGCGTTCGCCGGACTGTCCGCGCTTGTAGCCGACGCGCACGTTGTCCGAGTAGTTCTTGCCCTTCAGGAATTCGCGGATCTGCTCGATGTTGGGGGCCTGGCCGTGGCACTCGTAGGAGAGCTCCGTGCCGCCCGTGAAGTCGATGCCCATCATGGTGCGCCCTTTGATGGCGAAGGTGAGGAGGCAGAAGACCACGAGGCCGATGGCAATGCCGCAGGCGGTCTTGCGGGCGGCCATGAAGTCGAACTTGATGTCGTAGAGCTTCTTGATGGTGACCATGTTCAGGGACTTGATGATGTCCTTGAAGATGAAGATGTCGAAGATGGCGCGGGTCATGAAGATGGCGGTGAACATACTGGCGAGGATGCCGAAGCCCAGCGTGACGGCGAAGCCCTTGATGGAGCCTGAACCGCAGACGTAGAGGGCGAAGGCGGTGAGCAGGGTGGTCAGGTTGGAGTCGAAGATACTGGAGAAGGCTCTTGCATAGCCCGCCTTGATGGCGTTGGTGATGGAGGCCTTCGCAAGAATCTCCTCACGGATGCGCTCGAAGATGATGACGTTGGCGTCAACCGCCATACCGATGGTCAGGATCATACCAGAGATGCCAGGCATTGTGATGGTGGCGTGGGTGATGGCCATGGTGCCGAAGACCAGGATGGTATTGACAGTCAGCGCGCAGACGGCAACAAAGCCCGCGAAACGGTAGTACCACAGCATGAAGAGCACGACCACGACAAGGCCCAGGATGCCCGCATAGGTGCCAGTCTGGATGGAGTCGCGGCCCAGGGTCGGGTCGGTGCCGAACTCGCTTCCGATGTTGATGGTGACAGGGACGTTACCAGAGGCGATGACGGAAGCGAGGCGCTTGGCCTCCTCCAGTGTGAAGGAGCCTTCGATGACGGCGGCGCCGTTGTCGATGGCGGTCTTCAGTTTGGGGGCACTATAGACCTTGTTGTCAAGCACGATGGCCAGGAAGCGACCGACGTTCTTGGAGGTGACTTCGCGGAATGCGACGGTGCCTTCGAAGTTGAACTTCAAGCTGATCATCCAGCGGCCCAGTTCGTCGGAGGTAGCGAAGGCGCGTTCGATGTCCTCGCCCTTGACGGGGGTGGGCTGGGCTTCCAGGAAGATGGTCTGGTAGTCAACGTTGCCGTTGGAGCGCTCGTTTTCGATTTCCGTGCGGATGAGCCCCGCTGGCGTCACGAATCCGTGGCGGTCGTTCTCATA
>JAFTAC010000316.1 GCA_017458805.1 Victivallales bacterium
AAAAGCTCCCCGTTCAGCTCCTGGAGCTTTTCCTCCTGCGCCCGAATCTCGGCAAGACGGTCTGCATAGAGGATTTCCGCCACGATGTCGTTGGGGATGACGCGGCCCTTCCAGCCGTCCTGCTCCTCCCGCTTTTTGTCGCCGCTGCCCTTGGAGACGAGGTTCGGCTCCACGGAACGGGCGGCTTCGTAGAAGCCCTCCCCCATCATCAGCTTCAGGTCGTGGTCCAGGCTCTCCGCCCAGAGGTCGGCAATGACCTGATACCCGCTGTAAACATCCATGAAACGGTGCCCTGAAAAGATGTCCTTGACTTCCTGCAGCATTTCCGCCCGCAGGGAGACCAGATTTCTCTGCTTCCCCATGCCGAGTTCCTTGAACTGCGCCCAGTATTTGCCGATATACGCATCCACTTCGCCCCGCAGCTTCCCCGCCTCGGCAGCGAGCCGCCCGTCTCCTAGGATGCTTTCCCTGAGGCCCGCCATGCTCCCCTCCATGCGGGCATAGCCAGGGCGCAGTTCGGGAAAGGCGTGCGCCATGATGTCTGGCACCACCGTCTGGAGAACTTCCATTGCTTTGAGATTCCTCTGCGGGATGCCTCCCAGAAGATGCGCATCCACGTCATGCGGAATTTCCGTATCCAGATTCTCGACATAGCGGGGGATATTGAGGTTGCAGCCATTGTCCAGGATTTCCTGCCTTGTGGCAAGATGGCTGTATCCCGCTATATCCTGACGGGACAGGTAGGTATCGACAATCCTCGCAATATCCCGCTCCCGCAGATGGTTGGTCTTGCCCTCTTTCACGAAGCCGCGCGAGGCGTCAATCATCAGCACAGGCTCGCCCAGCGGCCTGTTCTTTTTCAAAACCATGATGATGACGGGGATACCTGTGTTGGTGAAGAGGTTCGCGGGGAGTCCGATGACGGCGTCGATGCAGTTCTTCTCCAGGAGCCGCTCGCGGATGATGCCCTCCGCAGCGCCGCGGAACAGAACGCCGTGGGGCAGGACAATCGCCATGACGCCCTGCTCTCCCAGATGGTATAGGCCGTGGAGCAGGAACGCATAGTCCCCCTTGTTGTCTGGCGGAAGTGTCCCAGCGATGAGGAAACGCGGGTCGGAGACCTTGAGCCCAGCCTTGTTCCATGCTTTCAGGCTGTAAGGCGGATTCATGGCCACGGCATCGAAAAGCCTGCCCTCGTTCGGGCGGGCGGGGTCCTCTGGCCAATCATCGGCCAAGGTGTCGCCGTTTCGGATATCCATGAGGTCGGGCTTCACATCGTGAAGCAACAGGTTCATGCGCGTCAGGTTAAAGGTGGCCGTATTCTTCTCCTGCCCGTAGTAGTGCAGGGTCTTCTTGACCTCGTCCTCCAGATAGTATTTGACGGTCAGAAGAAGCGAGCCAGAGCCGACGCATGGGTCGTAGATGGAGGTCAGCTTTGGCAGGCTGTGGGCGATGATGCGGGCAATGACATCGGAGACTTGGTGGGGCGTGTAGAATTCTCCCGCCTTCTTGCCCGACTCCATGGCGAACTGCCCGATGAGGTACTCGTAGGCATCGCCGATGACGTCGTTCTCCTGCAGCTCCAGCATGTGCAGGTCGGCGAAGAGTTTGATGAGCTCGCGGATGTTCTCGGAACGCACCTTGAGGTTCGCACCCAGGGCCGTGTCGGTCAGGTCCATGGTGCTGAACAGCCCCACGAAGTCCCCTGCGTTCTTCGCCCCCGCAATCATGCGCTCGAACCGCTCCAGCGCGCCGATGACGTTCTGGAGTTCGAAGGTGCCGCTGCCGATATCCAGCAGCCATTTGTCGTAGAGGTCATCGGGCAGGATATAGAAGCCAGGGGTCTGCATCAGGTCGTCTGTCAGGAGCTTCCCGTCCTCTGCGTAGGCCGCCGCGTACTCCTGCCGCAGCTCCTCGCCCACGGCCTGCGTCCCCTCCGTCAGCTTGAACGCCTCCAAGGTCTTCTCGCTCAGGAACTTGTAGAACATCAGCCCCAGCATGTAGTCCTTATACCTGCTCGCGTCCATCGAGCCCCTGAGCCTGTCCGCCCCAGCCCATAGCCTTGCTTCCAGTTCTTCTGAAGTAATCATGTATTCGTCCCCTTTTGCCCGTTCCTGTGTCGGCATCGTCCTATATCTTCATATACTTCTTCGTCCATCCTGCAAAATCCTTCCAGAAAGAAGCGGTCGTTCCAGAAGCCGATTCCTGCCCTCCGCGCTCAGCGAGCACGAAAAAGGAAGAAGTCCGAATCAACACAACTTGCTCTTAATGTTTCAATCCGCCCGAAGCCCATACTTTTTGATGATGTACTCGAAATATGTTTCCAGCTCAAACACAGCATCATTCGGCAATTTCCGTTTGGTCAGCTCTTCTGGTATTTGCAACAAGGACTGCAGTTCCACACGCCTAACCGTGAGCTTTTCATTTGTCAAATCCAGTTCCTCCAGCTCATATCCCTCACTCAGCCATGTGTCCGCAATAGACTTGTAAGACCTCTTTTTCTGTTCCGACCAGAAAGCGGCTGTCTTCGATGCAGGATGGAGCTTCCTTCCCTCAATCTCTTCGATTTGCTTGAAAGTCAGCGTGATGCGCTTTTTCATGCTAATCTCGAAAAATCTTTTCAAGAGGATGTGTGTCCATTTGAT
>JAFTAC010000317.1 GCA_017458805.1 Victivallales bacterium
TAATTGCTAATTGCTAATTATCATGAAAGTTACGGTCCAAAACATCTGCAAGCGTTTTGGGACGACTCAGGCGGCGGACGATGTCTCGTTCAGCTTTGAGTCGGGGCAGATCTTTGGCTTCATCGGCCCGAATGGTGCTGGGAAGACCACGACTATGAAAATCATGGCCTCCCTGGACATTCCTGATTCAGGGGACGTGCGTTATGATGGCGTTTCTGTCTTGAACTATCCCGACAAGGTGCGAAAGTTTCTTGGCTACATGCCCGATTCGCTCCCTGTTTTCAAGGACATACAGGTCTGGGAGTACCTGGACTTCTTTGCCCGCATCTACGGACTGATAGGCGCGCACCGCCGCAAGACACTCGCTGACATCGAGGAGTTCACGAACCTGGGGGACATGCGAAGCAAGTTCCTAAGCGATCTTTCCAAGGGCATGAAGCAGCGCGTCAGCCTGGCGCGCGCACTGGTCAACAACCCAAGCGTCATGCTGCTGGATGAACCTGCGGCTGGGCTAGATCCCCGCGCCCGCATGGAGTTGCGCTCACTCTTGAAGATTCTCGCGGACCAGGGAAAGGCCATCTTGATTTCCAGCCACATCCTTTCCGAGTTGCAGGACATCTGCAACGGCGCCGTCATCATCGAGAAAGGCAAGATTCTCGGTGCAGGCAACTTGGATGAACTGATGGGGGAGTCGAGTGCTGTTCAGGAAAAGGAGCAGGCAGGTCCGCAGATTGCAATTAAAATCCACGTATTAAACAGCGTGGAGGCCTTGAGGAACAGGCTTCTGGAAGACCCCGAGGTACTTTCGGTGGCAGTACATGGCACGGATGAGGTGGAGACGGTCATCAAGGGGACGGAGGCAAATGTCCCGCCCGTCATGGCACGCCTCTTCGCCGCAGGGCTTCCTATCATCGGCTTCTCCAAGGCACAGGTCGGCCTGGAGGAGATCTTCATGAAGATGACCAGCGGGAATGTGCAGTAATTGAAGGCCTTAGGGTAAACGGATCAAGCCTATCTCCACATGCAAAAAGCGGTTCGTCCTGACCGCGCGCTCCTTTAGAGCGCGCGGGGGAATAACAAAAGGAAACGATAATGACACTTGATGATTTAAGCGACAGGTTGAATCCTGTTTTCATAAAGGAATCGCGCCAGGTCTTTCACAACAAGATTGTCCTGGGGACGCTGTCGTTACTGCTTGCGGCAGAGCTGTTCATGCATCTGATTATCTTGGTGAACTACAGTACCATGAGTGAAAACACCTTGGAGGAGCTTGGGAAAATCTCCTTTGTCATCCAGCAGGTGATGATAGGTATTTCAATCGTGTTGATTTGTGTGTTTCGCGCGGGCAACACCTTTGTCCAGGAGCGTAGTGTTGCGGAGCTGGACTATTCGCGAATATCCGTCATTACACCGCATAAGATACTTATCGGCAAGGTCTTGAGCCAGTTGTTGATTATGGTTGACATCTATACCATCGCCATGCCCTTCATGTTCATTGCCTATTTTCTGCGTGGCATCTCCATTCCTCAGATGGTGGGGTGGAGCCTTGCGGTTTTTCCCATTTATCTTGTCTTGCTGTTTTTATGCCTGTTTGTAGCCTCCTTTGGCAAAAAGGGGGTAAATGGCGGGGTTGTGGCTTTGATGTTTTTCTTTGGGCAGGGGGTTGTTCCGTTTTTCCTTGTTTTGCTTTTTGAAAACGGCGATGATTTGGTCAAAATTTTAGTCGGCTATGTCATCGTCTTCGTTTATGTCGCCATGCTGTTATACACTCTGACCATTGCAGTTATCAACAACTTCGGGAACCGTATGTACTGGTTTAGGCTTCAGACCGCCTTTCAGTTCTTTCTCCTGGTGTTCCTGACTATCCTCTTCGCGTGCATGAAGAGTATGCAGGATTTTGCGGTGGAGGTGTTTTCCAAGCTTGCCGTCAACCTGGTTTTATTGCTGGTTATCATCAACTGCCTGGTTACGCTGATGGAGCGTGTGGAGCCTGGTAAGCGTGTGATGGCGGAACGTCCTAAGCGCCTGTTTCGTCGTCTTCTACGTTTTATCTTTTCCAGTGGACGCGCCAGCGGTTTGCTCTTCTCATGGCTCTCACTGATAGTTATTGGAGGCATTTTGGCGGCTGTCTTCCTGCCGATGATTGATGATGTTTCAACTAATGATGTTTTTTTGATGATAGTCGGCGAATATTCCGTTGCCCTTTATATTCTTTTTTATTTGCAGTTTGCGTTGATACTCACACGTGCCTTCAAGAAACTCAAGCCTGAATATGCGGGAGTCTTTACGTTTCTTCTTTTCTTCGCCTTGCCAACCCTCTGTGTGGCGGTGCTGACGTTTGATGGAGGGCATTTCGACGAATACTGGGGACTGCTTCTGACAACGCCAATCTGGTTTGGAGGAGAAGGGGAATATGCATTGGCGGTTGTGGTAGTCGGCCTTATTATGTGCCTGCTGACAGCCATGCCGTTGTTTGGTTTTGTGTATAAATCCATGAAGACATTTGTCTTTGCCGAAGAAAAGGAGGTGGAAGAATGAAAAGCGCCACTTCTGCGATGAAAATGATGCTTGTCGCACTCCTCTTTTTGGGGATGATGGGGATTGCGCATGCGGATAGGATTGAAGACATCCAGCTGACCTTGGTGCAAAACGGGATGCTTGATACGGTCGATCAGGCAGGGGAGTTCTGCAATAGCACGATTGTTTTCAGGGCAACGAACGAAGGGGAAAAATCATCTGTTTTAGAGATGGAGGTGGCGAATAATTGGGGCATTGCAGTCAAGCGTGTGAAGCTGGCTCCTGGCGAGTCTGCCGTCCTGCGCTTCCAACTGCCTCAGCCCCACGATCCATACGATTTTAGAGGAGTCTCCTTGGTAATCAAGCTCAATGGGAAATCGTATTCGCATGGCTTTGCATTGACGAGCCATAGTGGGGTGGAAGGTCTTATGTTCAGCAATTCCCTTCCTGAAAATATCAAAAAAGTCTATTATGACGACGGAGGCAAGTATGGTGGTTCATCATCTAAATTATCTCGTCCGCACGCAGCCACGGATTCCGTGGCCAAGTGGAGCCGAAACGTCTATGACTACATGGGATATTCGACGATATGGATCGACGCCAATGAATATGTGCCCGAGGATGTTATGGCTGTCCTGCACCAGTGGGTCTTTGACGGCGGTCACCTGGCGCGGTGTGTCAAGCTAGACGGCGCATGGCCGAAGGATGTGCCTGAAGGGAAAGACGGTTTCGCGGAGCAGACATTCGGGCGTGGAAGTATTGGGACGTTCCGCCTTTACAATGTGAAAACCTCACGGGAGCTGGAAGCTTTAAAGCAGAACCGCAAGAAGCTCAATGAGCAGCGTAAAAAGGAGACAGGGGAAAAGCAAGAAAACAACGAATCGGGTGAAGAGTCTGCTTCTGAATTGCCTGACGATTTGGAGTATCTCAATACGAGCGACAGGGTTATGCATTTTGTTAAAAGACCGTCCTATTATGCTTCAATATTCCCCGATAAATATTCTTCAAAGAAGCCCACGTCGGTTTTTTTCCTGGAGTCACCGAAAATCAACCTGTTTCCGCTGATGCTGGTGATGCTGGTGTTTGTGGCGTTGGTGGGGCCCGCCAATTATTTCTATATGAGGAAGAAGAAGCGTGAACCGCTGTTGTTGGTGACCATTCCCGCGATTTCGCTGCTCTTTTCCCTGATGGTTGTCTTCTATGTTTCGGTTGCCTTTGGGTTCAAGCTGGAGGGAAATGTCAATGGCTTCACCTATTTTGACCAGAACGAGAAGCTGGCCTCCTCAGTGGTTGCATGCAGCATGATGGCGAACTCCACGAACCGCAGGGAATTGGTCTTCACGGAGAAAGACCATCTGGTGCTATTGAACGAAACACCATTCTTCGTGCAGTCCAAGCCAGGCATGGTGCTTGCCAGTTCGTTCTTGACGCCGCGAAATCCTGTTGGATATTTTGTCAGGAGGTGCGAAATGCGCAATGAGAAGATTCGCCTCATCCAGAAGGACGGGACAGCGGAGGCCATCAATGGTCTGCCCGTGCCGATAGAGCATCTCATCGCGCGCACTCCAAATGGGGACGCCTACAAGTGTGCTTCGCCCATCGCAGAAGGGGCCAGGCAGAGTTTGGAACTATGCCCCAAAGCCCCTGTTGCGGGAAAGTTCTCACCAGATGACGCCATAAAGGACATTATGGAAAAGGGGCTTCTCAAGAAGAATCTGAGCAGTATGGACATCGAGGTGCTCTTGGCATACGTGCCCAAGGGAAGCTATCTGGCCGTCTGCTCGAAGCCCTGCTTCTGCACCCCAGGAATCACGCCTGACGAGGGCAACGAGAAATATGTTGTCTTCGGCCCTGTGCCGTGGGAGGAAGATTAAACCCGAAGCTTGCGCTTCGGGCACAGGACA
>JAFTAC010000318.1 GCA_017458805.1 Victivallales bacterium
ACCTGGTCGCTCTATGACAACATCATGAACTGCCACCGCCTTCGGGACCCAGGAGGCATCGGCTTTTGCAGCTGGTACAAGCTGCCGAGCATCCGCAAGACCTTCATCCGCCAGACATGGGAAAAAACCGCTGTGCTGACACTTGCACTGGACGGCAAGCCCGTAACCTTCTCTCCTGTCGATACGGAGAGCTTCTGGGACTGCGACCGCTTGACAGTCACCTTTTCCGCCGAAGGCGTCACCATTCGCGAGGAAATCGCGATTCTCGACGACAGCGTCGGGCTTCGCATCCACGCTACGGGCTTGAAAGGGAAAAAGGGCCATTGGACGCTGACCTTGAAAAGCATGTGCCAAGGCACAGGACGCATTGAAAACGGGGTAGTCAGATTCGACATGGACCGCGACTGCCTGAAAGGCTACACCCACTACTTTGCGCTGAACCGGCCTGAAATCAACAAGGCACTCTTCCAAGAGAGCAAGGTGAAACCCATCCGCTCCTCATACGGCAGCCAGGAGATGATTGACACCGAATCGCACGCCGTCATCGAAATCCCGCTGGACGGTGCAGACGATTCCTTCGACTGCTTCCTGGTGGCCTCAGTCACCGCTTCACCAGGCCCTGCGGAGGCGGCAAAGCTCGCTGCACTGACGGCAACGCCCGAACGCTTTTTTGCACAACGCCGCCAGGAGTGGGCGGATTACTTTCAGATGACAGTGCCCGCCTTTGCCAGCAGCGACCTCTGGCTGACGCAGTTCTATGCATGGAGCTACTATACCTTCAAAGCGGACTGCTACCGCCGCCCAGACGGTTCACCAGACTACATCTGCCCTTCGAAAGAGGGGGACTGGCTGCCCTTCAACTGGGATGAAGACTCTGCTCATATCGTCACAGGCGCGCGCTGGCTCGAAGGGCCTTCCGAACTGGCCATGGTCGAGCGGATGGTCTTTCACTTCCTGCGACCCAGCTCTCCGCTCAATTTCGGGCTGACCACCATCTCCGGCTGGGAGTATTTCCTTCGCACAGGCGATCTTGATTTCCTGCAACGCCTCTACGACGCGGTGATTGGCAACAGCGGCAAATATGCAAAATACATGAAGGACGGCATGATTTTCCAGACCGACAGCTTTCTCGTGGGCTGGGACAATTCCATACGCTACGCCTGGGGCGGCTTCAACAAGAACCTGAACAAGTTCGAGCGTCCAATCCTGCCAGTTGATCTCAACAGCTATCGTGTGCGCGAGCTGGAAATCCTCGCACAGGCCGCCGATCTGCTTGGCAAGTCTGACGATGCGACTCGCCACCGCACCGAGGCACGTGCGCTGGCCAGGCGCATCAACACCCTGATGTGGGATGAGGAAAGCGGTTTCTACTACGACATCTTCGCCGACGACTACACCCAGCTCCGCTGCCGTGCCGCCAGTGGCTTCACACCGTTGATGGCGGGCATCCCCAGCCAGGCGCAGGCACAGAAGGTGATGGCGCTGCTGAAAGACCCGCAGGAGTTCGGCAGCCGCTACGCCGTGCTGACCATCGCACTGAGCTACCCAGAGCGCAGCCACACCTGGTCTGGCGACATCTGCGGGCGAAACAACTATCTTGTTGAAGTCGGCCTGGCACGGTACGACCGCGATTCCACCGCGTGGATTACCCGCAAAACTATGGAGCTGTTCATGCGCCCTCAAGGCGGCTACGCATCGGGCTACCAGAAGCCCGACCGACTGGTGAACAACCATATCCTGTTCATAACCGAAATGGCGGGCGGCCTGGACATGATGGTCAGGCACGTCATCGGCTTCACGCCTGACCCCGACGGCTTCTCCATCCTGCCAGCAGCGCTTGACCCCCAAACCGACTACTTGACGTGGGCCATCAATTACCGCAGCCACCGCGTGGAGATCTTCTGGGACCGCCCCAATGACGGTGCCATGCAGTTCCCTGGTGTGCAGGAGGGCTATACGGTGCGCGTCGATGGAGCCCCTGTGCTGCACGATGCGCAACTCCCAACAAAACGCCACCTAGTGAAGCTGGCAAATCCTGCAATGCACAAATGAACAGAAATAAAGCAACTGTTCAGACCCGAAGGCATGCTACACCCGACAGAATTGAATCAAACGTGTTTTTGACGTATGATCCTTTTTTGCGGTTATTCCTTTGCTCTCTGAAGCATGAACTGCTTGGTTGAGCTTAAGCCAGTAGCCACATCGAGGAGGATAGCCGAGTATGTGCCGTGGGGCGCGTTGAAGCTGAACGCCAGAAGCGGCAGATTCTCCTGACGGTCGAAAACCACCGTCTTTACGATGTTTTCCGATGGGTCGAGTATCTGGAGGCGATAAACCCTGCCTGGCGCGAGAGCTGGCGGCGTGAAGGTTAGCGGCTGTCCAACGATGCCATCCGCTATTTCGAACTTGGGCGGTGTCTGCACGGATTTGAAGAAGGCAAATTGTTGCAGAGGACCGTTTTCGAATGAAACATAGAGTTTGTCACTCAAGAAGCAGGCCTTCCCCTTCTCCCCTTGGTAGGCATATCCCAAATCGGGCAGTGTGATGGTCATGCGACGGTCTGGAGCCCCGACCTTGTAAACCTTCTGGAACATCTTTGGCACACGAACAAAGTCGTTAACGGCCAAAATGCTGTAGAGCGTGAAATCGGGGTTCTCCCGCACGCGGATCATGACATCCTTGACGGGCTCGGAAACCTCGAAAAGGGGCTTCACGGGGACGATTTTGTCCAGCATCGCATCAAACGGCGTTTCTTCGGAGGCGTTCAGCTGGGCATCTGCCAGCGCAAAGTTGAGGAGTATCGCCTTGCCCCTGCCATGGATACGTGTCTGGAACGGGGTATCCCGCATATAGACATCCTTCGCCTTGAAACGCTTCGAGTCAAGATTCCGCCGCTGAGGTATTGACAGACGCGCGAAAACATTTTCGCCGAAGAGTTCAGGCAAGACGCTGTCCTTTCGCGGAGCAAGATGCTCGTTCAGCACGCCTGGCGTGAAGTCGGCAATGACGGTACCGCCGTTGAATACGAACTGGCGTATCGCCTCTGCCTCCTTGTCGCTCAGGGCGGCGGTGCTGCACAGGAACAGCACACGGCACTTCCTCAGGCGATCCAAAGTCCGCGCGGAGACGAACTCAATGCCCTCGCCACGGTGGTAGGCCCATTCCAGCACGGGAGTGATGGTCTGGGGATCCCAGAAGCTGTGGGACCACTCGTTCATATCCAGCGTCTCGTCCTGAAGCCCCCACATGCGGGACTTGGCGGCTGGGTCGCCACAGCGCGGATCCAGCAGCAAGGCCGTCTGTGACTTGGGACTCCAGTAAACCATCACGCCACGCTGCATCAGCTTGTTTCGAACCAGCAGCTGGCCAACCCCCTCGTTCAGCTGTTTCATCGTCTCAGCCTGGGAGAGACCGAATTCGGAGATTCGACCATCGGCGGCGAGGATGGAGTGGTTATGGCCTGGCCATGCAAGGTAGTATGAGTTGGTGTTGATGGAGCCCTTCACGAGCCCCTCAAGGAGAATCAGCGGATAGCGGATGCGCCCGCCGTGCGTGTTGTTGGGGTAGCCGCCGTGCCACGTCGTGCGGATGGCTGCCTTGCAGAAACTGCGCATCACTTCGTCGTTGACGCAGTGCGAATAGGGGCCGTAGTAGTCCAGCTGCCCCATGGTCAGTTCAATGTCACCGCAGGCGCTTCCTTCCATGCCTACGTAGGAACCTGGGTCGAGCTTCTGGATTTCCTTGCGCAGGAATGCCAGGCCGTCGGCATACATTTTCTCCATATACGCGCGGTGGTCGCCCCAGGCGGCAAAATTCTTTGTATTCCTTCCTTCGGTCACGGGGACGTCTTCAAAGCTGGCGTATTTGGTTCTCCAGTTGGCGTTCAGCTCCTGAATGGTGCCATATTCGTGCTGGAGGAACTGCCTGAAGTAGAAGTTGTCGAACGAGCTGTAGCCAGCCTGGTAGCTGAAGCGCAGCTCGTCGCCTAAATCATAGAGGGCGGGCTTGAGTTCGCGTATCATCTTCCCTGCCATTTCCCTCCAGTACTGCTGCACATTGGGGCGGTAGAAGCAATAGTCGCCATCGGGCACCAGTGAAGAAAAGAGGGCATTTTTCGGCAGGACAACGCGCCCGTTTTCGTCTGCATTGAGGCTGTAGCGGATGCCGCTCGTGTATGTGACGAGCCGCTGATTGAGCTTGGCAGTGCGGGTCACATAGCTTCCGTCGCCTGCGCTCAGCCCCATACGAAAACCGAGCTTGTCAACCACTTGCATCGCGATGGATTCACTGCGCGCAACACACCACATCAGCTGTTCGTAGTCTGCAAAATTCCTGTTCGGGAAATAGAGTTCCTTTTCCTCGATGGCGACAGACTTCTTGTTGATGGGATGGTGCACAGTCACACGGAGATAACCTGCCATCGTCGGGAGGCAGTGCTTCTCAACAGTAAACGCTACCTCTTTCTGCCCTGCTTCCAGAGCAATGCTCTTCTTGAACCAAATGCGCCCGTATGGGGAGTCGAGAAGCTCAATCGTGGCAGTTGATGCGTCTCCAAAAGGCTGTTCTATGGTAAATTTACCTGCAAACTCCGCGTATGGGTCCACAGTTCGCGGGATGTCAATGGTGATTGTACCGACAGGCGACGGGATGGTTTCTGACTTGACGGCAAAGGCGCCAGTTCCACTCATGAAATCATGGTAGTAGGTTCCAGCTGGCATATTCTCGCCATTCCACACATTGTTCCATCGGTCGCGTATGCGGCGCTTTGGCTTTTCAAGCTCTAAGGAAAAACCTGCTGCATAACGGATGAACTGCCCGATTCCCGCCAGCTGGGTGTGGTACTGGCTGCGCCACGTGGAGTCATATTCAGGCGGCGAGACCAACGAAAACGGTTCGTTGGCGGGAAGGCTTTTCTTCCACTTCAGCAGCACCACCCTGCCGGAACCATACGTCCAGGCCGTTGCATCGGCGTCTATCCAGCTTTCGACAGGTGCGGGTTTTGGTTCGCCAGACGGCAGCATCTCCTCTCTCGGCTTGTCCGCCGACAGATTGACAATGAGCAGACCCGTACCACGAAAAACCATGGCCAGCACTTTTCGGCGCGAAGCGTCGGGGAGGACGCCCAAGTCATGGGAGCCGATAACCACCACGTTCCAGGGCTTGGCGGCAAGCTTGTCGTGAAGCTCCTTCTGCTTGGACTCCGCATCAGTCCCCGTCATATAGCTCTCATATTGGTTCTTGTAAACCAGCTCCGTCCTGCTGCCGCAGAGAACTGCCCCGAATTCGGATGGCATCAACTGCATCAGCTCCACGGCGTCCCGTGCTCCTATGCGCGGGAGAATAAAGAGTATTTTGGGTTGAAGCTCCGCCAGTTCCGCCATGGGATGACAGGGCGTCTTGAAGTCCATGGTCACTTCATTGAGATAGCTGCCGTCATGCCACGGCTCCGCACTTGCCACGGAAATGGCAATTATACAATAAAAGACAATGGATTTTAGCAATTTAGTCAAGTTCATCATATATTCCCTCTGGTATATCCTTGATTATGGGTGTCTTCAAAGTAACTCTGAAGGCAAAAAATTCCCATCCAATATATAACATAATGCCAAAAAGGGTAATAAGCAAATACAATTGTATGATAAAAGGTGGTATCATTAAGAAATCTTAATGAGCGGATGGGCCTGTGGCTTGGCAGACGGTGCGCTTACTTGTGGGGCTATGCCTTGACGACTGCAAGGGGCGGCAAGTGCCCGCGGTAGCGGCGGCCCTGGAGGGTGAAGTCGTAATCGACGGGATAATCTGCCAGGTTCTCCAGCCAGAGCTCATTGGCGTGCACAGGGTGGAAGCGGATTGCGCTAGTTTCACCTGCGCCAGGCTCCCTTGCACAAGACGGAGCTTGTGCATCTCCATGCCTCCCTGCGCCAGGCTCCCTTGCGCCAGGCTGAGCTGGCGCATCTCCATGCCTCCCTGCGCCAGGCTCCCTTGCACAAGACGGAGCTTGTGCATCTCCATGCACAGTGGGCAGCTCGTAGGCGCATGAGAGGGAGAGTGCCTCTTCGGCGCAACGCTGCGCCGTGGGGGCGCTATAGTCGCCGTCATTCAGGAAGAGGGAGTATTCGAAGGTGTCCAGAACCTGGCTCCAGGCCCAGGCGTCGGTGTTGCAGATGTTGTTGTATAGCAGGCCGTAGATGTGGCCATTGTCGTAGTTGTCGGGAATCTGGCGGTACCAGCGGGCCACGTTCATGCCACCGAAGCTGAGGCCTGGAGCGTCCTTGCAGACAAGCACGGAATGGAAGCCATTCCCCTCAACGGCGGCGTAGCGCGAGCAAAAGACCACGTCGAAAAGGGAGCCAGGCAGGAGCTCCTTGGTGGGTGTGACGGTTCCAAAGTTCTGGTCGTAGTGCACCCCGTCCTTGCGCCCTGACAACGGGAAGGCGGCGTAGTAGGTCTCCTTCCAGGGGCATTCAGGCTTGTTCAGGCGCACGGAAAAGTCGATGCGCGGTTCGCGCTTCCAGATGGTGATGCGGGTTTCCACAGCGGCGCTGCCAACGTGCGAATTGCCCTGCACCTGGCAGAAAAACTCGTTGTCCGCAACAAGAGAGGCCGTGAAATGCTCTTCCTTGAAGCGCCTGCGGTTGGTGACCTCCATCATGCTGGCAAGTTCGTTCTCAATGGGGCAGTTCAGCAACTCCTCGCCGCAGACGCCGCCGATGTGAAGCCCTTCGGGGGCCGTGGCAAAGCAGTGCCCTGAGCGGTCGAAGATGGAGATGAGGCGCCCCCGCGAGAAGCAGAGCTTCAGCGCATCGGTTTCAATGATATCTGGCACGGATGTTGGGGTAAAGGCAGGCACTTGTAGCTTTCCGACATGCGGCGTGTAGTTGCGCGTGCCCAGTGCAGGCACGTTCTCCGCATAAAAAAGATAGGTGCTACTGGCGAGTTTCACGAAAGGCACTTCGTGCCCTTGGGGTAACGACGACGCCTCGTCGTCGATTTGGTCATCCGTAATGGAGGCAAACTGCGCTGTGTCGCGGTTGGCGTAGCAGGTGACGTAGCCGCTGACGGGATGCGGTGCGGCGTTGTGTACGGCAAAGACGGGCTCACCTGGAACGAACTGCTGCCCGCGCAGCTGCTCCAGCAGGTAGCCAGCCTGACGGCGCGCATTGATGGGGTAGGCGGCCTTCGTCTCCCAGCTCCTGCGCAGGCGGTCAAAAACGCTGGCGGTAAGCCCTTCGCCGCTGCCCTTGCCGTTGTTCGCCTGATAGCGGTACTGCCACTTCCAATTGGAGTTGCCAACCGTGTGGTCAGCGGTCATCTGCAAATCCCGCAGAATGCCGTCGTCTTCGCCGCCGTGAAGCAGAACCTCTTCATAAATGCGTTGCGCCTGGCGGTGTGCCTTGCATGTGGAGGGAGCGTGCAGGAGGCGGATAATCCACGGATCTGTGACCACCCCTTCAACCTCTGGAATGCTCTTCCCGTACTTCTCCTCCATGCACTTGAAGAAGGAGGCGGAGGTGCCTAGCTCAATGACGGGGAAGCGTCCAGAGGCGTTCAAGGCCTCCACTATGCGCGCGATTTCAGGGCAGGGGCCATAGTTGTCCATGCCCACCTGCAGCAGAATATCCTCGTAGGGGTAGTGCTCGCGCTCAAGGCGCTCGAAAAGCTCTTTTAGAAGCCGCTCGGTGTTTTCCAGCGGGTCCACGCCTTCTGGCGCATGGAGATAAGGCCAGATGAGATAGGAGATGCCCATTCCATAGACGGCCAGGTTGTGCGCTTTTTCGGGCAGAAGCTGCCTGTCGATGCCTAGGTTCCAGACCAGTGTTTTGCAGCCATCGGGGGTCTTGTGGTAGAAGAGATGCGGAAGCTCCGCCCAAGGGAGATAGGCCTGGCAGGAGCCCACGCCCGCGATGAAGTAGCGCACCCCATATTCGCTCAGGATGTTCGGCACATAGCGGGACCAGCCGCCGATGTCATCCAATATCGCCGTATTCACCTGGAAGCCATGCTTTTTGGCCATCTCCGTCGATTTGGAGACATTCTGCACGAGCTCTGGCGAGGAAGCGGTATCCGTCAGCATCTGCATGTAGAAGGCACCGCACTCGAACTGTCCGCTCTGGAGTAGCGACAACAGGCGCTGCGCCATGGCTGGCGAGCGACGCTTCAGGTAGAACTCCAGAAGCGAGCTGCTCTCCAGCGTCCAGTGAAAATGCGGGTCGGCCTGTCCTAAGGCGACAGCCTGGTCCAGATGCCGCATCTGCTGCGAGATGACCTCCTCGGGAAGGTCAGTGTAGCCGATGTCGAAGTGTGTGTGGTGGATGAGGTGGATTTTCTTTATCATAGGGCTATTGCGCGGGACAGAGCCCGCGCTTCTCCAGGCTGCTACGCGGGGCAGAGCCCGCGCTTCTCCAGGCTGCTGTGCGGGGCAGAGCCCGCGCTTCTCCAGGCTGCTATGCGGGGCAGAGCCCGCGCTTCTCAAGGCTGCTGTGCGGGGCAGAGCCCGCGCTTCTCC
>JAFTAC010000319.1 GCA_017458805.1 Victivallales bacterium
CTACACGGCTAAGACTTTTAATGGTGTGCCCATGTTTTCTATATAACATAATCATTTCCTGTCGGGATACATGAGTCGCAATTGCTCATCATATCCGTAGTTCCTTCCAAGCACCTTCCGCAGCTGTATCATGCTTTTGTCAAACTCCTTTCTGTCAACACTGAAAAATTTATTGCTGACGACCTCCATAAGGACATGCTCGTCTCTCATCTCAATCGGATACAGGTATAAGCACCGAAGATTATGGAATCTTCGGCTTTCTTCGCCGCTTTTGGTCATCCCATATTCTTTCTCAATTGCCCGACGGAAGGCTACCGCGCATCTTTCGGCTTCTGCATCGAACCGTTTTCGTTGAATTGTCCAGAAGTCTATGACCTTGTCCGGATTTCCCGACAATTCCCAAATCTTCCCCGCGATAGTCTCGGCGATTTCACAGACATTGCGATAGGCGCAGGAATCACTAGCTTCATCACTCCCTTCAAGAGGCACCTCCATGAAATCCTGAACAAACCGTGACATCGCATCATGGCGATCAGTCGAACCCAGTAAAGGGACATCCCGTCCCGCCTGTCCAGATCCATCGTCGCACCCCGTGGCAAACAATAGCCAGCAGCAGCATAAAGCCAGTTGATTATGTTTCATTGCAGCACTCCATCTTTGTAGATATTGCCATTTAATTCCCTTGAGACCCAATGACCGGGAACAACAGGGTCAGACCTGATTGCCACAGTAAATTACCACAGTAGTTTTCTCCGCCCCTGGTGCCAGTCCACATGTACGAACACCCTGCCGCGGCATTTCTGCCGCAGACCAGCCTGCCATAAACCTTTCGACTTTCTTCCACCCTTCTACACGTTCTACATGTTCTACACGGCTAAGACTTTTAGTGTCCATCGCCGAGTTCACAACCATTATACCAAACGAACCTTAAATCTAATCTTAAATCGTAAAAAATTTTTTCGGTGGGAAAATGGGACTTTAGACAGACTAATTCCTCATTGCTGAGTCGGCGATGCTGACTGTGGACGAGGCAATTTGCTGTCTTCCTCACCAGGAATAAGGTCAAACCACGCTTTTGGAATCTCAAGGCAAAAGGACCGCCGTTCCTTATCTTTTTTTGAAGGATAGTTGTACTCGAACTTATACATCTGGCTATCACCGACTTCTTCGATGGTCAGTTTGCCGGAAAATCCCTTGCCAGACGCGACGTCGACCCCGCCCATCCCTGTCGTTGGCAAATATCCGAATGGAAGCCGAAGATACTGCATCGCGCCATGACTAAGGTGATTGCGTCCAACCAGAAGTTGCTCCCATGGATACCATGGATAACGCTTAAGAGCATTTTCCGGCACCCGTTCTAGAATAAGCAACATCCCTCGTATTCGATGCCCAGAAAAGCATCTTGCGTTTCCAATATACACAGAGTATTCAATTTCGTCGTCACAATCATATGCGACTACTTTGCCCACGCGCCGAAGGACGCCGCCTTCGCCGATGCAAATCTTGAAAGGAATGTAAATCAGCGGGGACTTAGACTCGGCGCCGATGATGACACCAATGAGGCAGGCCACTCCAGCCATTAGAAGCAACAATACACGTTTCTTTCGCATCATATCACATTTTCGTCCTTTGCAGACAATTATCGTTCACCCTTCAATCCGGCAGGTTCGCCTCGGGATAGGCCACAAGTTCGTTGATGGCATTGGCAAGGTAGTTGGTCTGATATGAAAACACGAGGACTCTACGCTGATAGCTTTCTGAGGTGTCTGAC
The DNA here is from genome assembly GCA_017458805.1 of Victivallales bacterium. Taxonomy (GTDB): domain Bacteria; phylum Verrucomicrobiota; class Lentisphaeria; order Oligosphaerales; family Oligosphaeraceae; genus RGIG3456. Next base: position 1,772 of record JAFTAC010000319.1, read on the forward strand.
AGACTGTTGAAATACTCACTCACGTTCGCCTCATACGAACGAAGAGCAGCAAGCCGTCTTTTCGTGTATTTGTACGAAGGGTCTACCTAGCAAAGACCAACATCGACGCAATTCGGGCTTGTCACATTTACAAATCTGTTATAATATAGTGCCATGTCAAATACAATCGCACGATAATCAGACAGCGCTGGTTCAGAATAAACCTTCTCCAATAGCGACTGACAAAGCTTCGATCTGTCGCCCGCGCAGTCCAGCGTAAAGAAATTAGTCGTAGAGAAATAGTTTTGTGCGACAGCTATGGAATTGCTCGTCACTCCCTCGATTGCGAATATCGACTTCAGAGCTCGTGCTCCATAAACTGCATTGGTGGAGTAGGAATACAGGAACGGGAGGCTGTCGGGGGTCTTGTATCGACCAAGGCTTGCAATCGCCCATTTCGTCTCGTTGGTGTTCTCGACCGCAAGCTCGCGAAGTATCCGCGCATAGCGGTTTGTGTCGCAGCCCGCCATCTCAAAGGCCC
>JAFTAC010000320.1 GCA_017458805.1 Victivallales bacterium
CAGCGCAAGCTGCGGGTGGTTCTGCGGGTAGTTCTGCGGGTGGTTCTGCGGGTGGTTCGGGTCCCCTGGAACTCATGGCACACATGGCCATCAAGCTGGTACTGAACACGGTTTCCACGGGCACGATGGCCCTTCTGGGGCGCATTTCAGGCAACTGGATGAGCTGGGTAGATTGCACCAACAAGAAGCTGATGGACAGGGGCACGCGCCTGCTTGTCGAATTGGCCGAAGTCGATTACCGCACCGCCTGCGAAACCCTCTTCGAGGCTATGGACGCCTTGGAAGAGGCAAAGGGTGAGAAGCCCTCGCCAGTCCAGCTTGCCCTCTCCTGGCTTCGCCGCAAGAAAACCCAGGTCACCGACCTCAAGAGCCTTCTGGCGCGCAGCCACGGTTGGGAGATGGAGCTTGGACAGGGTAAAGGCGAGCTCCGCCCACTCCGCCCCGCCGACATGCAGAAGTACGAGTACACCTCCACCGCTTCTGGAGCCGTGGAGACCTGGAAAGGGCACCCCACCCTGGGCAATGGCTTCACCGTCACGGTGACCTGGAAATGCCTCGACGACGACAACCACGTCGAGGGACGTCTCCAGTTCAGCGGCTATGAAGGCGCAGATTTCATCGAGAAGATTTACTTCCCCATCATCACCGCGGATTGCGACGTCACCTCCTACGTACTGAAAAACAGCTACTTCAAAATCGCGGCCACCGACCTGCTTCCCCTGCAGAAGAGCTTCTTCCCAACTCGTTCCACAAAATTTCTGCCGCTCGTCAACACGCATGGGCAGAGCTGCTACATGGACTTCCGCGATTCGCAGGGCTACTACAAGGACTCCTTCATCGTCTGGAAACCCGCCGAAATGGCTGCGGACATGATGGGCTGCTTCCATCTTCCTCTGGACGAAAAGCCCGCTGTCGACGGCACTATCCCCTACCCCTGCACCGTCAAGTTCTACAACGGCGGCTGGTATGAGGCGGCGCAAATCTACCGTCCATGGGCTCTCCAGCAGCACTGGTGGGTTGACCAGACCGAACCGAATCCGCTGGAAAACATCGGCATCTGGGTCTGGAACCGAGGCCTCGTTAAAGACGCACTCGTGCCTGTCGAACGGCTCCAGAAAGCCTTGGGCCCCTCCATCCGCGTCGCCCTCGACTGGTACTGGTGGCACAACAACCCGTATGACACCGACTACCCCAACTTCTGGCCGCCCCGCGAAGGCGAGGAGACCTTCAAGGCAGCCGTCAAGCGCCTGACCGACCAGGGCATGTACGTGCAGGTCTATGTGAACGGCGTCTGCTGGGACCATGACGGACGCAACTGGGACGAAGGCGGTGCCCAGGGGGCCGTCGTCCATCGCGACGGCTCCTACCACGAACTCGCCTTCAACAGGTACAACCACCACCGCCTGGCCTGGATGTGCGGCGAGGCAGAGCAGTACCATGACAAGCTCTCCGAGGTGGTCGGCCACCTCCACGACTCGGGTCTGACTGGACAGTACCTTGACATGATTGGCAACGCCTCCTACGACCTCTGCTACAACCCGCTTCACAAGCACGCCAAGGGCGGCGGCACCTACAGCGTCGATGGCTTCCGCAAGATGGTCAAGCGCTTCATATCCGAAAACCCAAACTACGCCTTCACGACGGAGACGGCCAGCGAGGAGTACCAGGACCTCTTCAAAGGCGGCATCATCTGCACCGAAGCCTCCCCCGAGCGCATGCACATCTCGCAAGACCCCGTGCCTGGCTTCACCGCCATCTACCATGGTCGCTTCGCCACGTTCGGCAACTACGCCCTGCCAGACGGCATCCCCCCATGGGATCCGCTATGGCCCGATGAAGACCGCTGGAAAAACGAGAAGCCATGGCACAAGCTCTTCCCCGACCAGTTCTTCATCGAGATGGCACGCCCGCTCATCTGGGGTTCCCAGCCCATGGTATGCAGCCTACGCAACGAGCACTTCGACAACCCAGAGTTCGCCGAAGAACTCCAGTTCATTCTGGAGACGGCCCGTTTCTACACTGCCAATCGCGATTTCCTCTTCCACGGCAGGATGATGTCCCCCAACGGCTTCACATGCGACACAAAGGAAGTCTCCTTCTTCAACCGCATGATTTTCACCACAGAGGAAGCCTCCATCGTCATCACCAAGAAGCAGCCCTGTGTTCTGCACAGCTACTGGCAGAACCCCGATGGCGAATACGCACTCTTCCTCGCCAACTACACCAACGAGGAGCAACCCTGGGAGTTCCGCGGACGCAAGGGCACCCTGCCCAAACATTCCTACGCTAAAATCGCTTTCTAATTCAGGAACCAACCATGAAAATACTCATCATCGGAGCAGGCGAACTCGGGCAGATGCTCGCTGATAAACTCCGCTCGCTTAAGGCCAATGACGTGACTGTCGTCGATACCTCCGAAGAGGAGCTGCAAACGATTCAGGACAACCTCGACATCATGACCGTCCCTGGCGACGCCACCAACATCGCCATTATGAAGCAGGCGGGCATCGAAAAAGCCGACATCCTCCTCGCCGTCAGCGGCGACCAGGCCTCCAACATGCTTGCTTGCCAACTGGGCAAGAAGTTCGGCGTCAAGGAGTGCATCTGCCGCGTCTATTCCAACGACGCCTTCTCCGAGGCAGACGGCATCACGCCCGAATTCTACGGCATTGACAAGTCCTTCTCGTCTCCCGTGGAAACCCTGCGGCACCTCCTCTACATCCTGCGCCACCAGCTCGTCATCGAGCACGTGGAGTTCTCCAACCCCGACGCCACAATGGTCACGGTAGTCATCGATGAGGATTCCCCCCTGAAAAACCTCAAGCTCCAGGACATCCCCGACAAGGACCTGCTCGCACACATCCGCTTCGCAGCCCTCGTCCATTACCGCAAAATCTCCTTCCCGCATGGCGACACGACCATTCGCGAAGGCGACAAGGTATATATCGCAGGCAGGCAGGACTACGTGGAGCGTTTCCTTCAGTATGCTTCTGGCGACAAAGACCGCCATCGCAAGCTGGTCATCATCGGCGGAGCCAACCGAATGGCCGACGTACTCGCGCACGCCCTCATCGACGACGGCATGGAAGTCCGCATCATCTCCCCCACCAAGGAAGGCGGTGAAAGACTTCTCGCCAAACTGCCTGAGGGCACCCGAGTCCTTGCTGGAAGCACCACGGACCAAGCCACTCTGGAGGAGGCAGGCATCAAGGAGTGCGACGTCTATATCAACACTGAGCAGAACGATGAAAACACCATCCTGAGCTGCATCCTCGCCAAGCGAATCGGATGCAGGAAGGTGGTAGCCGTCACGCACAAGCCCGAATACATCAGCATCGTGCCGACGATGAGCGTCATCGACTGCGGCTTCAACTCCACCATCACCTCCGTCAACACCGTGTTCAGGCTGCTCCAACTGGGCAACTACAACATCGACACGCGGCTGCGCCTGCACAACGCCGACTATACCGAGTTCACCATCGGCCCTAAATGCAATCTGGCCAACCGCCTGCTGAAGGACTGCGGAATACCGAAAAACGCAGTCCTAGCCATGATTTTCAGGGGGAACGAGGTCATCGCACCTTCTGGCACCACCAAGTTCCAGGAGGGCGACGTCATCGCCGCCATCGTCACCCCCGAGTCCGAAAAGGAACTCAAGCCCCTCTTCCCGTAACCTGTCCTGTGCACCGCGCGAGCGCGGTGTTCACCTGTCCTGTGCGCCACGCTTCAGCGTGGCGAAAACCATTCAACCAACCAAAGAGAGATAGACAATGGGTTTTGCCTGTGGTTTTGTAGGATTGCCGAATGTCGGCAAATCAACCTTGTTCAACGCGCTTTGCAAAGGCGGCGCGCAAGCCGCCAACTTCCCCTTCTGCACAATTGAGCCCAACACGGGCATCGTCCCCGTGCCCGACCCTCGCATCCAGAAGCTCGTCGATATCGAGCACTCCGCCAAGGTCGTTCCAGCCACGATGAAGTTCATCGACATCGCGGGACTCGTGGAGGGAGCCAGCAAGGGCGAGGGCCTCGGCAACCAGTTCCTCGGGCATATCCGCAGCGTCGATGCCGTCGCACACGTCGTGCGCCTCTTCGACGACCCTGACATCATCCACGTCAAGGAGGGTGTTGACCCCTCCCGCGATTTGGAGCTCATCCTCACGGAGCTGATGCTAGCCGACCTGGAAATCCTCCAGAAGCGCCTCGAAAAGAACAAACGCCTCACGCGCGTCGGAGGCGACGCAGAACTCAAGCTGGATGTGGCTCTCTCCGAGCAGTTCGTCGCCAGCCTCGAAAAAGGCGAGATGCCCACGTATGACAAAAGCGATGAAGTAGCCTGCAAAGTCGTCCGTGAAATGCAGCTTCTCACTCTGACCCCCGCCTTTGTCTGCGCCAACACAGACGAAGAGCACTTCAAGTCCTTCGGCAAGGACGACATCTCCAAGAAGCTCATCGCCACCGCCGCGCGCCACAACATGGAGGTCGTTCCCGTCTGCGCCAAGCTGGAGGAAGAACTGCAGGAACTCAGCCCCGAGGACGCAGAGGCCTTCCTGGAGGACCTCGGTGTCAAGGAGACTGGCCTTCAGCGCGTCATCCACACAGGCTACAAGATGCTCGACTACATCACCTTCTTCACCACTGGTCCCGATGAAACCCGCGCCTGGACCGTCACGCGCGGCTCCACAGCCCCCCAGGCCGCTGGCAAAATCCATACGGATATGCAGCGAGGCTTCATCCGCATGGAGGTGGAATCATACGATGAACTCGTGGGGCACGGCAGTTGGAACGCTGCCAAGGAGGCGGGCAAGCTTCGCATCGAGGGCAAGGAGTATATCGTGCAGGACGGCGACTGCGTCTTCGTCCGCTTCAACGTCTGATTCCCCCAAGGAAGTGACAAGGTACTAGTACTTAATGCGCTGGTGCCGCGATCACCTCAAAGGACTACACACATGAATTTCAGTGCCATCACATACGTTCTCTCCCTGCTGTGGATGCTGCTCGGGCTATGCATGCTTCTGGTCGCGGGCATCGTCGGAGGGATTTACGACACCCCAAGGCAGGCCTGGACCATGGGCCTCACGGCACTCGTCCCTCTGGCTCTCGGAGTCACCGCCTTCCTCTTCTTCAGGCGCAAGCAGGATTCGACAGCCATGAGCAGCGACAGGCGGATGGGATATGCGACCGTCGCCCTCGCCTGGCTCTCCGCCTCGGTCCTGGGCGCCCTCCCCTTCATCACCGTCTCACAGTTCACCCCTGTCGATGCCATCTTCGAGACGGCGTCGGGCCTCACCACCACAGGTGCCAGCATCATCGACGACACGCAAAAGCTCCTCTATGGAAAGACACTCGAAGGCGGGCTCGAATCCCTCCCCAGATGCATCCTCTTCTGGAGAAGCACGCTGAATTGGCTTGGGGGCGTCGGCATCGTCTATTTCGTGCTCCTCGTCCTCCCGTTGCTCCACCTTTCGCAAGGCAAGCAGCTCTACAACGCAGAGGTGCCTGGCATCAAGACCTCAGGCGACCAGTTGACCCCGCGCCTCAATAGCTCCGTCCTCTACATCTTGTTGCTCTACATCGCCATAACAGCCACGGCAGGAGTTACCTACTGGATTTGCGGAATGTCCCCATTCGACGCCATCAACCACGCCTTCACGACCATCTCGACGGGTGGCTTCTCCACCAAGGCAGCCAGCCTGGGAGCCTTCGGGCCCGCCGTCCAATGGAGCGTCACCTTCTTCATGCTGGTCTCCGCATGCAACTTCTCCCTATACCTCCGCTTCATCATCACCAGACGTTTCAGCTGCTTCCGCGACGAGGAGTTCCGCTTCTTCTGCGCCATGATTCTGGCGGCAACCGCCATTATCACCTTTTGCCTGATGGCGAAGCCAGGAAACAAGGAGCCTTTTTCCAATGTCAAGGATCTCTCCTCCATTCAGAAGTTTGAGCTCTGCCTGCGCACTGCCGCGTTCCATGTCGCAACCGTTGGCTCCACAACGGGCTTCACCACCTCCAACTACGAAACCTGGGGACAGGATGACCGCGATGACAACAAGGACAACCATACAGGCTATAAAGAACCCAAAGGCGGGCTTCCCACCGTCCTGATCATCCTCGGCATCATGATGCTCCCCTGCGGTTGCGGCGGCAGCACGGCGGGCGGCATGAAATGCTCGCGCCTTATCGTCCTCGCCAAGCAGTTGCTCTATGAAATCAAACACTGCATCTTCCCCCGCTCCCTGCCAGACATCCGCCTCAACGGCGAACGCCTGGATTCCGACGTCGTCGCCAAGACCTTCGCCTTCACCGCGCTCTATATCTGCATCTTCATCATCGTGGCGGTACTCCTGACCCTTGCCGAGCAATGCAGTCTGAAGACGGCGCTTGGCACCGCCCTTAGTGCCATCAGCAACGTCGGTCCTGGCTTCGGCCACACCTGCCCTGCCTATACCTTCAGCTGGATGACGGACTTCTCCAAGTGCCTGAGTGCCTTAACAATGATTACAGGCCGCCTTGAGCTCTACACCATCCTCACCCTCTTCATCCCATCCTTCTGGAGACGCTAAACACTTATGATATTCCGCTTTAACGACAAACGCGACTGGTTTTTCGAGGAACGCTTCGGCCTCTTCGTCCATTGGGGCATCTATGCGGTGGAAGGATGGCATGAGCAGCTCCAGTGGCGGCGAAATGTCCCCAAGGCGGAATACGTCAAGCTAAAAGAGCGCTTCAATCCCACTCTTTTCAACCCCGACGAATGGCTCAATCTCTGCGAGGAAGCAGGCATCTCCTATCTCTGCATCACCGCCAAGCACCACGACGGCTTCTGTATGTGGGACACAAAGGCCACCGACTACAATATCATGCACACCCCATACGGGAAAGATGTCCTCAAGATGCTCTCCGAAGCATGTCACAGGCGCGGCATACGCCTCGGATTCTACTACTCCTGCCCCGACTGGCACCAGCCAAACTCCCTCAACTTCGGTCGCCACCACTCCCTCCCGCAGCCCAATCCAGGCGACCAGCCCGACCTGCTCAAGTACATTGACTTTGTGCAGCGGCAGGTCACGGAGCTCTGCACCAACTACGGCGTCATCTCCGAATTCTTCTGGGACATTCCGCAGGAAATGAACTTCCCGCAGCTGAACGAGACCATCCGCCGACTCCAGCCCGAATGCCTCATCAACGACCGTGGCTACGGGCCTGGCGACTACTCCACGCCAGAACGTAGCATCCCCGAAGGCGGCTCCTTCACAAAGCCCACCGAAGCCTGTGATTCCGTTGGACGATGCTCATGGGGCTACCGCAGCAACGAGGACTACTACCTCCCCGTCGCCATCATGCGCAAAATGGACTCCATCCTGTCGCGCGGCGGCAACTACCTGCTGAACGTGGGTCCCAAGCCAGACGGCACCATCCCAACCGAGGCCGCCTCCATCCTGCGTTCCATCGGCAAGTGGTACAAGGCCGTCCGCGAAGCCTACAAGGCGGATCCATTCGCCTTTGACCAGCCCGTCTGGAACGCCACCTTCACACGCGCAACCGACGGCACGCTCTACGTTCATTTCCCGCAGGGTCTCCTCGCCACAGGCTTCGAGCTGCCCCTTGACACGCCTCCCAAATCCGTCACCATCCTGAACAACGGGCAGCCCCTCCAGGCAACCGTGGAACTCATGCCCTCCCACGCCCTCCAAGGCAAATCCGACCTGCATATCACGGGTATCACCCCTGACAAGCTCCTCGATACCGTCCCAATCATCAAAATCACTTGGTAAATCACTCGGGTGCGCGCAACGCGCGCACCGTCCCCACCAAGGCACATACCCGCCTCTCCTGCTTCACACCAGCGACCGGGTGCGCGCATTCGCGCGCACCTTCCCCTCCAGGGCACATGCCCCGCCCCTCCTGCTTCACACCAGAGCACACCTCCTATGAAAAACACTCCCCATGTCATTCTAACAGACATCAAGAAAATCTACAAGGGCGCTGGCTCCTCCGACGTGGCTGCCGTCAACGGCGTCAGCCTGGAGATACCGCATGGGCAGTTCCTCTCCATTATGGGACCCAGCGGCTCGGGGAAAAGCACCCTACTCCACATCATCGGAGGCCTGACCACCCCTACAGAAGGCTCCGTCGCCATTGACGGCACGCTGCTGAACGGCATGTCCGACCGCAAGTTGACCCGCTTCAGGCGCAAGAACATCGGTGTCGTCTTCCAGGCGTTCAACCTGATTTCCACCCTTACTGCCGAAGAGAACATCATGCTGCCAATCCTCGCAGGCTATCAGGAGATTGACGCCACCAAACTGCAAAGGGGGCTGGACGAACTGCTGGAACGCCTCCAGCTCACCAACCGCAGGCGCCACTACCCCGACGCCCTTTCTGGCGGTGAGCAGCAGCGTGTTGCCATCGCCCGCGCCCTGCTTCTCGACTTTGCCTCCGACAACCACGGCTCGCTGCTACTTGCAGACGAACCCACGGGCAACCTCGACTCCGCCAACGGCGAGATCATCTGCAAGCTACTGCGCCAACTCTGCGACGAACGCCACCACACCATGGTTGTCGTCACCCACGAACCAGCCGTTGCCGCTTGGACAGACCGCATCGTCACACTCAAGGACGGAGCCATCCTCAGCGATCACCCAAACACCAAGCCAGGCACGTGAGGTGAACCATGGGCTTTCTGCTGAAACTTGTCTGGCGGGACTTCATCCGCCACCGCTCCATGCTGGCCTTCGCACTGGCCGCCATCGCCGCAACATGCTGCCTTATCGTCTGGTTTGTCGCAAGCATCGACGTCGCTTCATTTTCAGACGACAACGGCAACAAGGAGTACCTCGGTGTCTATTCCCTCGCACTCTGCACCGACGGCAACCTGGACGAACAGCTCACCGATACCATTGAGGAGATGGACGAGGCCACCCGCATCTGCTATGGCTGGCAAGGCCCCCAGACGATGCTCCTTGAAGATTTCGCCCCCGCCCTCGTCCCCAACGGCATGGGCGACCGCCGAAGCCCCATGCTTCTAGGCCTTGGCGACAAGGAGACCCCGCTCGAACTCTCTGAAGGCCGCTGGTTCGCCAATCCGATGGAGTGCGTCCTCGGTGCCCCAGCCGAAGCCATCCTCACCGCCTTACCAGATGGCTCCCCCTCTTCACGGAAAATCAAAGTCGGCGACAAAATCCGCATCAAAAACCAGATCGGTTCCTTCGAGCTGACCGTCGTCGGAAAGCTCAAGCAAAAGCCCCTCGTCAAACAAGAGTCCCACAACCGAGGTGGCAGCCCCTTCACATTCGGCTTCGGCATGGGCATCGGGGGCAAGCAGATGGGCGCACCACAGCCCCCAGTCTCTGGCGCAAAACCCAATGCTGCCCCCCAGCCAGGTTCTTCCCCACAACGCCTCCCCTCCCCTGCCCCGTCTGGCGGCATGAGGGGTCCTCGCGGTGGACGCTTCGGACGGCAGCCCATCGACCCGACAGCCCCCTCCGTCTATGTCTCCCTCTCTGACGCAGGTGCCATCAGCGGTGACGAGGAGACCGTCAATCTCGCCTTCGTCCAACTGAAGGAGGGCTTCCCGGAGGAGGTCTTCTACAAGAAGCTGGAAGAGGCTTGCGGTTCTCCGCTGGAAGCCTTCCGCATCCGCAAGAAGGACACGCTTCCTGTCAAAGAGGAAAACGAAGAGCTAGATGGTGCCAACACGGACAAGGCCATCATCGGGCAGGCATGGTCAACCATCGGCATCGTCATCCTCGCTTCCGTCTTCATCATCTTCACCACCCTGAGCATGGGGATCTCCGCCAAAACACGCCATCTTGCCATGCTGCGCACCATCGGCTTCACCAAGGGGCAGATAGCCGCCTACATCCTGCTGGAGGGGCTTGCGCTCGGGCTTCTGGGGTGGCTAGGTGGCCTCGCATCGGGCTGGTTGCTGCTGACCCTTCTCATCGGCCTCCGCACAGGCGTCGTGCCCGTCGTTTCACTCACCTGGCAGTGCATGGCCTTCGCGCTCTGCTGCTCGCTGGCGGGTGCCTTGCTCGCCTCCATCGTGCCCGCCTTCCGCGCCACGCGGGTCTCGCCCACTGAATCCATGGTGCGCAAGGGGTGGCGTCTCAGCGGAAAACAACTGCTGGCAGGCGGGCTCGTCGGGCTTCTTCTACTGGCACTCATCCCCGTGCTTATCTTCCTGCCATTGGATGTGAAAACCCGCATCAGGCTCTTTACCACTCTGGGTACCTTCTGCCTTGGTGCAGGCTTCCTGCTCTTCTTCCCCTGGACCATCGTCTTCACGGAAAAAGCCCTGGGGCCGCTTCTGGCGAAGCTCTTCGGCTTCCACCCGCATTTCCTCGCGAACATCCTCACCAGCAACCAGTGGCGCACCTTCGGCACCACCATCGCCCTCTCCATCGGGCTAGGCCTTTTCACCGCCATCCATATCTGGTCATCCTCCATGCTCAACATGTTCAGGGTCCCCGACACCGTACCCGACGTGCTTGTCCGCTTCCAGGAGGGAGCCATTTCAGCTGAAACCACAGCCGCCGCACGCGCCATGCCTGGCGTTCTCCCCGAGACCTTCATGCGCGTCAGCGTCGCCCAGCCCAATATGGAGGCCTCCCTGCGGCAAAAGATGACCGAGGCGCGCGCCATGGGCTCCAACCTCGTGATGATGGGCGTCGATGCAACGCCAGCCTGGCGCGACAAGTCCCCAAGAATCCGCCTGCATTTCATCGAAGGCAGCCGAGAAAAAGCATTCGAGGCCTTCTCGAAGCCCAACGCACGGGTCTGCGTCATCCCCGAAACCCTCTCCGTCCACGGCAAGCTCCATGTTGGCGACACCATCCGCCTGGCCAAATCCGCCACACGCCCCCGTGACATGCGCGGCCCAATGGCACCGCAACCACCACAAGACGAATCGACCATCGACTATGCAGAATACACCATCGTCGGCGTCGTGGATTTCGCCTGGGCATGGATGTCCAAATGCTCTGGCGTGCGAGTCAGTTCGAGCCGCACGGCCGGCCTAGTCTTCACCCCATATCTGCCGCTGATTGACGACTTCGGGGCCCTTGACCAGGAGTTCTTCTGGTTCGACGCCGCCAAAGGCACGCGCTACAGCGACATCGTCGATTACATGCGGGGCGTGGCTCAGGAAGCCGCCAACGCGAATCCCGCCTCCAGACGCGCCAGCAGCTATGCAGGCGGCACGCGCTGGGACAGCGGCATCAACCGAAACTTCGTGATGGTCAGCTCCAACGAAAGCTTGAACAACTCCCTTATGTTCCGCGCAACGGGCGTCATCAAGACCATGACGCAAATGCCCCTCATCATCCTGCTTCTCTCCACCATCGCCGTCATCAACACCATGGTGGTCTCCGTGCGTTCGCGCCGCTGGGAGATGGGCATCCTCCGCGCATGCGGAGTCACCCGCTGGGGACTGGTGCGAATGATTCTGGCGGAGGCTCTGCTCATCGGACTCTGCGCATGCGTACTCAGCTTCTGCTTCGGTCTCTTCTACGCCTGGGTCGCCACCTCCATGGTCACCCTGGCGCCGATGTTCGGCGTCATCGCCCCGCCCCTTACCATCCCATGGACGCCCCTGGCACAGGGCTTTGCGCTCGCCATCGGCGTCTGCGCCCTCGCAGGTGCCTGGCCCGCCCTCGCCGCTGGCCTTACCGAAACCTCAAAACTACTAAACACTAATTAGAAATCAGAAGAATATGATTAATGCACATGCACGTTTTCGCACCCGGCTGTCGTCGCTTCCGTCCCCGTTGATTCTGGACATTGCATGACGCAGATACCTCGTGGCGAGATCCTTCTTTACGGATAGAACGTCTTGGCATTTCTAAGGAAAATACAAAGCTTGGGTTGATTTCCTCTGAACTCTGGATAAATTAACTCATGGCAACCTCATTGACTTATGATGCCGCTATGCCATTCATGATATAGAAAAACGGTGCAACAATTACCATCTGCTTTTTCAAGCTTAACCTCACGGATTCAGAATGGACAAAAAACGATTCACTTTTACAGAACTATGTGTAGTGTGTGGGATGCTGTTCCTGCTTTTCACGCTTCTTGGAAACGCGGCGGAAAAGGCCCTGCAAAAGGCACGTGAAAAAAGCTGTGTCGGCAACCTTAGAGTCATCGGGCAGGCTTGCAGTTCGTATGCAACGGACAATGCCTCCTTCATCCCCTGCCGCCCCAAGCCAGATGGTACCCTCATCTACTTCGGCACGTTCCACAGCGAAGGCTCTTTGCCGTTTCTGCTGGCAAAAAACGGCTACTTTGGTGAAAAGCAGACTGGTCCTTCAAAAAACTGGCTTCCCAATACCATCTCCGAGTTCTTTGCCTGCCCTGAGGACAAGGCGACCCACAAGCCTGGCACGTTGCGCAGTTCCTACTTCATCCACCAGATTGACGCGGCGACAGCCGTCAAAATGCGCCGCTACGGCGAGGAGCTCTTCGCACGTGTCAACCTGGAGACGGACCGCCCCGAAAACAGCATCTGCTTCGATGTCTTCCCATATAAACAGGCGGAAAAAATCATCCCGCCCCATGGGAACGTCACCAATGTGCTTCGTCTAAACGGCAGTGTAGATCAAGTCGATTGCTCTGGTGCCCTGAAGGGCAACATCTGGAACTGGATAGCCGAGGTCATGGACGAAATCGAACTGTAGCAACATAATCCCCCACTTAGGAGTAATGAAATGACCATAAAGCCCTTGTTATTGTCCGCGTTGTGCGCATTCACCCTGTTTGCGGAGCCCGTGATTCCCTTCTTCCAGAAATCGCCAGCGGTGGATGGCGTCATTTCGTCTGGGGAGTATGCGCATGCTGCCACCTTTACGCTCAAGAAGATAAAGGGGCGTGGTGAGCCGACAAACGCCACCACCGTCTATTTCGGGCGTGACAAGGACAACATCTATGTCGCGTATGACTGCAAAGAACAGGACATGCCCAATATCCGCGCGCAGTTCAAGACCCCCGAAGAGCGCGACAACAGCGTCTTCAGCGACGACTGCATCGAGTTCCAGTTCGACCCCTGGAACGCACCCAACCGCAAGGAGGCCATCCGCCAGTTCATCGTCAACTCCAACGGCATCCTCTACGATGCATTGGGTACCGACCGCTGGAAGGACTGGGATGTGGCGGTCAAAACCTCCAAAAGCGCAAACGGCTGGCAGGTAGAGCTGGCCGTGCCTATTCTCACCGTCTGCGGCTATACCCCCACTGGAGCCGAACTCTGGCGGCTCAACCTTGCGCGCAATAATCCGCGCCTCAAGGAGCCATGCACCATGACAGGCGGCAGCCCCAAAGGCTTCAACTCCCCCGAAAACTTCCTCACTTACAGAAGCGGAGAGGCTACCACTCCCGTCACCCTCCGCACCACGTCACAAGAC
>JAFTAC010000321.1 GCA_017458805.1 Victivallales bacterium
ATTGTATTTCGTTTTTACAGTATCCTAATATATACTCGTGATTACACTTTACTTTGCTTTGATTATCAATGTTTCCTTCGTTGTTCCATATAAAGTTGGCCAATAAATTTTTACGTTCAAAAATACTGTCAAAAATGAATCTAAGTTTTTCAAGTTCCTGGTCAGCAATAGATGACAATAAAATACCATCCTGGGATAATAGCATATGAAGCATACTAAGCCGTTCATACATCATACAGACCCAACTTGAATGTTGATATTGATCTTTATACAAAAAACCATCACTGCCAGTATTATATGGTGGATCGATATATATGCACTTGACCTGTTCGCGGTAGCGTTCTTGGAGGAGACGCAAAGCCTGGAAGTTCTCGGAATGGATGATAAGACCGTCACATTGAGCATCCAAGTCGGGGATGGATTCCAACAACTGTTCTTTGAACTCCTGTGTGAAGAAACGGGTATCGACCATCAGATAGGCGGAGGCCGTCCAGACATTCTCGTCCGTGGCAATCAGTTCGCCCTCCTTCTTCTCGCCTTTCACGGGCGGTACAAGCAGTTCTTCAGGGAAGCCAAGTTTCCTCCATTCGTTTTTCTGGGCCTCATTCGCGAAGACTTCAGGGTAGAACTCGGAAGGAACCCTATCCAGCGTGATGCAGTAGTCCGCCTGTACGACGAACTTCTTCTTCAGCCACAGCTTCTTCTGGAAAATCTCCAGCTGCGCAAGGAAGGAGATGAGCTGCCCTGCAATCCTGCGGAAGACCTTGATTTTACCAAGATAGGACTCGACCTTCGGCGCGTCCGCGCTCTCGATGTTGTCCAACTGCATGATTTCGTTCTTAATGTAGAAATCCAGCTCGCGACGGAGGAATGCCTCCAGGTTCTTGTGGATGAAATAGTCTGAGGTGTTTTTTGCCGTGTATTTGTTGAGATATTTGACGATGAGAGGACGTTTGCTGATGTTCTCCGTGGGGACAGGCCAGTTCAAGAGCGTGGACAGGCCCTCTGTGGCAGTTGCATCCTCCTGGGCGTCGCGAAGGGCTTTGGCCTTGGTGGCCACTGTGTCCAGAATGACAGCGGCTATCGCCAGCGGCCTCATGTCGCCCTTGTTCTTCGCGCCGAAGCGTGACTTGAGGTCTGCCTCCTGCGAGGCATCAATCGCATCCTCCTCGGTTTCAAGGCGATATTCAAAATGCGCCTCTAATCCTTTGTCCGTGAAAAGAACAGGGGTATCACTTGCAAGGAAGAATGCCCGCTTCTTGTTGTCGGAGGCCTTGATATTTCCATGATCACCTTCTGCGGCATCCACCAACTTGAAGGTCACGGTAACAGGATGATCAGGAATATTGTTCAGAATACGCGTATTCGCATCCATCTTCGCAAATTCAATGGCTTGCGTCATATCGAAGGAAAATTCGTTAAAATTCTCGGTGGTCTTGATGTAGTACTGGTCGGCATTCGCCCAATGGAGCTTGACCTCCTCGCCAGCATACGGGATGGCATATTGCAACGCTTTCCCCGCAGTCTCCCGCGTAAAAATGCGGTTGGAGATGAAGTCCCCCCTGTCGTAGTAGCGTTCGAAGAAACGATAAAGGTGGTCATAGACCTCCATCTCGTCATTAACATTGCCTGAAGCCGCATCCAAGGCCGCTTTGGCTTCCAAGGCAGCTTCTGATTTTTCAGGTTCTGGCGCTCCATATTTTTTTGCAGTTGCAACCGCCTGTTCATACGCGGCCTGTAGTTCTGCACGGCGAGATTCTGCGACACCACCGAATGCCTCGCCTATTGTGGCAGGAAGAGTCTTTTCGAGAAACTCGGTAACTTCTTCCGACTTGGCATGCATCAGACGGTAAAAACCAAAGTCCAAATCAGGCTGATCAAGCTGAAAGAGTTCCTTCAGCTTGTCAATGAGTTTATCACGAAGTTGTTTAGATGTCGGCATAGTCGGTTACCTTGTCATTTGATTGTCCAGTGAAGCGTGAAGAGTGGCTGTTCTTCTACAGTTTGGACAAGTCTTTTCTTCAATTCTGCAAGTATGCGTGAGCGTTTTTCCTCTGCTGCATCCTCTACGGCATCGATGTTGCGACGTGCCTTGGAGAGTTTGCGCTCCAGTTGCGCCGCCTTCTCGGAGGCCTCGTTCTGTTCTGTGAGATTAGCGGCGTTTTCTATGTCACGCCGTGCGGCCTTCAAATCCTGGCGAATCATATCCACTACATGCTGTGCCGCTTTAACCTGGTCATCTTGCCACTGCTCCAATTGTGCCTGCCTTTCCTTGAAAAGGCGGTTGCTTTTCTCAAGTTCACGCTGTGCCGTGGAATTTGAGAGCAATGCAGATTCCTTGGTAAGACGGTGCGAGACATCGGGAGTAACCACGCATTCCTCACCCATGCTTGCCTCCAATTGGAAGAACTGGGCCAGGACATCCGTGGTAAGGCTTTTTCCATCCTCTGTGAATCCCGAGAACAGCAAAGAATCTTCCACTTCGATTCCCTCGGCAGTTCGCTTGTTCAACAGCATCCAACCAGATTTGCCACGCAATTGTTCCAGAACGGAAATCTTGCCATGGTAGCCAGAAATGTCAAAATCCACATGACAGACTGGCAGACGCAGTTTTCCGCCCTCAGCAATACACCAACTTCCAAGAAGAGAGGATGTGCGGTAGATTTCGCCATCGGTCGTTTCCGTGCCTAGCTGGTTCTGCAAGCGTGCATCACTCTTGATTTTCAGGAAATACTGTCCCGTTGGAATATCTTTGGCAGGGGATTTCTTGAGAACAAATGCAAGTGCCTCCTCATCGAAATCTGCCTTGTCTCCAAGCATGAACTTTGTTAGACGCCAGAATTTCCGTCCGAACTCGCCCAATTGGTCAAGTGCCTCGTCGTAGTTGATTTTCAGAACCTTGCGAACTGCATCGTCGAAATTCTCCAGCACACGCTGGCGGGTCTGACGCATTTTGTCCTGGATTTCTTCATCCAGTTCCGCCTGCAACTGGTCGAAGCGTGCCTGAATTTCCTCTTCGGTTCGGCATTGCTGGTAGAGATCCAGAATTTTCCGCTCCAGTCCAACACCACTTTCCAAGCGTCCGAGAATTTCATCAGACGCGCCAAATACCCCATTGAAGAGCTGGAACTTGCTTGTCAGAAGCTCATAAACACGCTTGTCTGCTGCATTCGTCTCGTTGAGGAAATTGATGACTACCACATCGTGTTTCTGACCATACCGATGGCAGCGTCCGATGCGCTGTTCGA
>JAFTAC010000322.1 GCA_017458805.1 Victivallales bacterium
CAGGAAAGCCAAGAAAAAAGAAGCAACAACCAAATCGTTTTGCGTACTGGAGGCCTGCAAAAGCCCCATCGAAAGTGTGGCAGCCAAAACAACAGAAAACCACTGGGAGCGCAGACTGCCACCAAGCTGTTTGCAAATGCACGAAACTGTTATCAGGCAGAAACACCAACCAACATACTGTGGCAAAAAGGCCAGGCAGTCTCCTTTGGTGATAAGCTGAAGATGCATGATGGCCATCTCCGCCAAAGGCATCTGATAGATTTGCCGCTCAATATCTGTCAGATAATAGCGAATACTTCCATGGTGAATCCAATGGACCACCCTAGCCAGATGGTAAGTCATTGAATCGTAATTCAAAGGAGGATATAACAGCCCGCAAAGAAGCACACCAGCTGCAAGAAGAACCACAACATAGAACGACTTTGTCCTCAGCAGTGGCCGCATTCTCTCTAGCAAACCAAATCCCCTCCTTGCAAATCTCGCTTCTCTCCATGCCCACGCAGAGATAACCACTCCCCACAACAGTGAGACCGACACCCTGTTGATGCTGCCAAACAAGGAAAGAAGCTCGGTTGACAGCAACAACAGCGCATATACGACAATGTATATGCAGATCACTCGTTCCCGTAATGAATGGGTGTCTGGAGATGGCATTGATGCTCCTTCACACCCTTATTGATGAAGGACAAGCCTGACGATGCTATGGGGCGGCAGTTCAAGCTGACGAATGTCGGAAATCGCGAATGGGCGGTCCCTTACAACTTCGGGCTCGTCAAAGGAGTTGTGGTCGTGGATGTCATCGGCGGTGATGATGTCCGCCTTCGTTAACTTCCATTCGCCAGGTGGCAGTGCCAATGCAATGGCTTTTGCATCGTGGAGATGCCTGTTAACCAGGCTCACAGTCAACTCCCGCCCATCCTCCGAAATGCTGGCGATTGCATCAAAGTTCTCATCAACATCGTCTGGCAGGACGTGAGCAAGCTTATGCCCAAGGTGCTCCTTAAGCAGCTTCATGGCGTAGAAGGTCGGTGTCTTGTAGCACTTTTCGCCGCTGGTCTCGAAGAGGCTCTGCAGGAGGTTGCAGAGCTGCGTCTCCATTGCAAACTCCACAATGTCGCAGTTGCGGTAGAAGATGTGGAGGGTCAGCGCGGCAAAGATGGCGTCGCGTAGCGTCTGACGCTGGTTCTGGTTGTTGGCGACGGTTGCCTCAGGGTGCCAGGTCCCCCATTCGTCAAAGCAGACCTTCGTCTTGGCGCCAGGTCCCGCGTGTTCGCGGATGACCATGCGGTGGAGGTCAATGTCATACTGGTAGCGTTCAAGCAAATCCAACAGGGAATAGTAGCCAGCCTCATCAAACTCAACAGCATCCCCGCACAACTTGCCGCCTTGTTTGGCGCCGCCAAGGTAGTGGTGAATGGAAAGCGCGTCGGGGGGCATGGCGCGCTGGTTGCGCGTGATGTGGTCCAGGGCCTTCCCTGGCCAACCAGGCAGACCATGGCGCATGGAGAGGCCCAACCCGATGAAATAGAGGTGCTTTCGGTCCTCGCGCAGCACAGTCTGGTATTTAAGGTAAGTCTGCGCGTATGCCACAGGGTTGTTGTAGTCAATGTGCCAGACGTTCTCATCGGTGTTGCCAATCCCCCAATACTGCACGTTATAGGGTTCTGGATGGCCGTTTGCGGCGCGCATCGCACCGTATTTCGTCTCCTTTGGACCATTGACATACTCATACCAGTCCAGAAACTCCTCTGGTGTGCCCGTTGCCGTGTTCACTGTCAGAATCGGGTCTGCTCCCGTGAGTTCGCAGAGGTGCATAAACTCGTCTGTCCCGAAATCATGCCTCCACACGGGATTTGCGGGGTCGGCTATGGGATGAAGCCGTGGCAGAC
Source organism: Victivallales bacterium (assembly GCA_017458805.1). Classification (GTDB taxonomy): domain Bacteria; phylum Verrucomicrobiota; class Lentisphaeria; order Oligosphaerales; family Oligosphaeraceae; genus RGIG3456. Next base: position 1,890 of record JAFTAC010000322.1, read on the forward strand.
GCTCCTTCCCCACGCCGTTCTTCCAGTGGTAATGGTCTGCGCAGCAGCCGCCTGGCCACCGCATCGCGCCAACACCCAACTCCTTGCAGCCATCGACGACCTCCTTGCGCAGACCGTCGATGTTCGGGATATTGCTCTCCCTGCCGACCCAGATGCCGTCATAAATGACGCGACCAAAATACTCGAAAAACACAGAATGGATGTGCTTCGAAATGACACACCCGCTTTTCTTTGATGGTACAATGGTGATTTTCATAATAGAGCCTATCTTATTTCAATGGAAAATCAACGCTGGCACAGCCAGGGAAAACTGCCTTTTCGCCTGGTCCGCATTCGGAAATCCAATACTCCCCTGGCTTTATCGGTACGTCAGTCTTGAAACTCGTCTTGTTTCGCACTGTTGAAACATCCAGCAGGCGAGCGACGTATGTCGCCTTGTCCTCCCCCTGGTAGAGAGACATGCCAGCCGCAGCAAGATAGGGTGCTGGCACAAAGACCCCCGATGTCGAAGCCTCGGTGCCTTCAAAGCGTACACGCCCCTGAATCGTGCTTTGCCTATAAAGCGTGATAGTCTTCCCTTCGATTTTGCCGCAGCGATAGGCATAGTCGCCGATTCGCACGAACCGCCCCAGGTAAGCAGTTGGAACGTCTCTGTTGAAGGTGATGCTTTCCTGCGCGAGATTGACGCTGGCTATAGTGGCGGTGAAGTCGTCTGCGGCCTCCAACACCACCCTCCCCTGGTAGCTCAAGGAACCGCCTCCCGTGACAAAACACCTGCCCTGCCCGTTCGCAGCATCCAACAGCAAGGCACCAGACTCGCCCCTGAACGCCACGCCATCGCAATCGAACGCCGAAGAGCCGTTGGCGTTGAAGAGGTAGAGGGTTCTGCCTGTCTTGAAGACAACCTTCACAGCGCAGGCATCCTCTGGTGCTGGAAGCATAGCGATGCCTTCAATCTCCAGCTCACGACGCTCGTCACAGGTGGTTTCGTAGAGCGTGGCAAAGGTCGAGGAAAGATCCTTACCAACTCTGCGCCGCGTCACGAAAACAACGTGCTTCTGCGGATTGCGCTGCGTGCGAGGCGGCATCCCCTCGCTTAACAACAGCTCCTCGCCCTCTGAAAGCGGATAGACTTTCAGCGCCGCCCCTGGCTTGACCTCCGGAAAGCCACGAGTCTCCGCTGGAAGAACAATCGGCTTGCCGAATACTGTCTTTCCATGGCGCACCTTCGTCAGGAACTGGTAACCACTGCCACGATAGCCACTGAAGGAACGCCCCATCGTCTTCTCAAACATCGCCTGGATTTTTGGGTCGTCGTAGAAGGTTCCGTATGGAACATCCTTGCCTGCCAGCGTGCCGCCATCCTGCTCGACCAGCGGTATCTCGGTGGCAAAACTTTCGCCGTCGCCATGCATGAACCAATCGTGCTGCGAGCCTCCACGAACGCGGAACACATCAAGGAAGATAGTCTTGCCAGACGCAACCTCGATAGTCATGATATGGCGGCGATAAAGTGGGATGCCGTAGGCGGACGGTGCCTCTGCAACCATCTGCTGCACAAACGTCCCCGTGTCAAAGCGCAGGATGCGCCCGCGGCTATGTGACTGCTTTTTGCCATCGACGACAACCGTGTTGTGAACGACGGTGTTTTCATAGAAGGGTGCACGCTCTGGATCGTCTGCGGAGGCCGAATCGGGATAGCCAAAATCGGGCATCATGGGCGAACCCTCTGCGAAGATTTCAAAGTGTAGGGCGTCCGCATGACGGTGGCCAATGTAGCGATGGAAAAGAAGCATAGCGACGGTGGGGGCTTCGCGGTTGCCGTTCTGGAGGGCGGCGAAGCCATACGAGCTCAGCAGCTTGTTGGCATAGCCGTAATTCCAGTCGGCCATCTCGTTCAATTGCTTTTCCTTGGGATTCTTCGGGTCCACCATCAGGAGAAAGCGCGCATTGAGCGGACTCGGATACGCGTCAAAAAGTGCGCGATGCGTCTCGACGCTTGCTCGATAGCAGCCACGTTCGCGCATGTTCGAGGAATCCCCTGAACTCGTCGCAAACATCTCGCTGAGATTTAACTCGGAAAAATAGTTGAAGAGATGGCGGGAGGATGGATGTCTGGCGAACTCATCGATTCCATTCTCCATGAGCAGAATGAACAACTGCATGATGTTGTTGACCCAGAGCATGTTGTAGCCAGGTGACTCCAGCGGTGCGCCATCGGTGAAGATGTTGTTGTAGATGGCGTAGTCCAGCGGAACAGTTGCCAGGTCGTATTTCTCGCGGTAGTCGGTCACCCAGCTCGCCATTCCAGGGTCTTTCAGGGCCTTGGCAATGTTGAGAAGCCCCCTCTGGTCCATGCCGAAGTTACCGTGGATGCGCCCATTCATGCTCATGATGTCATTTGCCATGCCACGAAGCAGATTCTCCTCGATGTTGGTGAGGATGGAGTGGTTGTCGCGCCCCGTGAGCGTTTGGAGCTCAGGGCACGTTCCTGCTTCCAAGAAAGGCTTGACGGCATTGTAGCATTCAACGAAGTCGTTGACGACAAAGGTCATCTGGATGTGGTCGAGGATGCGTCCCTGATAATTCGGGTCAACCTCCTCCGCATAACGGCACTGCTTGTTGTAGTCATACTGGTCATATTGCTCGGCGTATTTGTCAAGCATGGCGATACAGCGGATGGCAAAGCCTGGCTCCCCCGTGCGCACGTAGGCCCTTGCCAGCTGAAGGTAAACCTTGTCCTTGTAGAAGCGGCGGTAATGATAGTAGGCGACAAACCAGAACTTCGGCTGCCCTGGCGCAGGCCGCCAACCGCGCCCATCGTCAACATACTTCCCCGTCAAGAGCGACTTGTCCTTGAAACCAGATTTCCAGTACGCCTCGAAGTCGTTGTCGGGAAAGACGCTCTTGCATTCGGGACACTGGAGCTTGAAGGGCTTGCGGTAGTCGAAACGCCAGGCATAGAGGCCATGCTTCTTGATGCCGTCCCCACATACAGGGCACCCGTTGCGCGTGACGTCAAACGCCCGCGCAATGGTCGGCGGATAGACCTCGTTGCGGAACTCCGCCGCTGGCCGTTCCAAAAGTTCCTTTTCAAACGCTGTCAATGGGACAGCCCCCGAGATTGCTGAAAGAATGCACATAAGCAGTAAAATGCTATTTTTCATAACTGGTTTGTTGCTTTATCCCCAATTACTCCATAATTAAATATTGTTCAAAGCAAATTTAGCACATCACACTCAAAAGCGCAAATTCCGCTTTTCTAAAAAAGATTTGCAAGTGGAAACGTGTTTTTTTACTTATCGCTCTTTTTTCCATAGAAAAATGAGTTATATTTAGAGATAAACATCAACTCTTCCAATATCAATTAATCGGAGCCATGACATGCCTGACATAGAAGGACGCATCAGACTGGGGTTCATCGGTACCGCCAACCAAGGCCTCGGAAACCTCAAAAACTTCATGAAGCTGGACAAAGACTGCGTCGCAACCGCTGTCTGCGATGTTGACAGCAAGAACATGGCCGCGGGAAAAGCCGCAGTCGATGAGTTCTACGGCAACTCCGAATGCAAGACCTTCCACGACTTCCGTGAACTCGACCATTGGGATGGCATTGACGCTGTCGTCATCACCACCCCCGACCACTGGCACGTCCTTCAAGCCGCAGATGCAGCACGGAACGGCAAGGACATCTACCTCGAAAAACCCATGACGCTCTTCGTCTCCGAGGGGCGCGCCCTCTGCAACATCATCAAGGAGACGGGACGCATCCTGCAAGTTGGCTCCCAGCAGCGCTCCATGCCTATGTTCCACAAGGCATGCGAACTCATCCGCAACCGCGTCCTTGGCGATATCAAGTGGATTGAGGTGGAAATCCCGCCAAACAACAAGACATGCGAGAAGACTTGGGAGCCAATGCCTGTCCCTCCAGAACTCGACTACGCATTCTGGCTCGGCCCCGCCCCTGAAGCACCCTACCACGAACAGCGCTGCCACTACCAGTTCCGCTTCATCCGCGACTATTCGGGCGGGCAAGTCACCAACTTCGGCGCACACCACCTGGACATTGTCCAATGGGCACTGGACATGGATGCATCAGGTCCCGTTGCCGTCTGGGGCAAAGGAGAATACCCCGAACCGCAGGAGCTTTTCTCCACCGCCAAGACCGTTGACTTCGGCCTCCGCTACGCCAACGGCATCGAGGTCCGCTGCAAGACAGGCCAGAGCAAGGTGGTCTTCCACTGCGAGAAGGGCACGCTCGACGTCGATAGAAACCGCGTCCTCACCGACCCGCCCGAATACGCAGACACGGTTCTGCCTCCCAACGCCATCCGCCTCTACAAGAGCAACGACCACAAGCAGAACTTCCTTGACTGCATACGCACACGCCAGCAGCCCATCTGCACGGTGGAAATAGGCCACCGCTCCGCAACCTGCTGCCACCTCGCCAACATCGCCATGCTGCTCGGCAGGGAACTCAAGTGGGACCCAGCCACCGAACGCTTCATAGGCGACGACGAGGCCAACGCCATGCTCACACGCCCCTACCGAGCCCCCTGGAGCCTATAGCAAGCATGAAGATGCGCGGCCTCTGCCTGTAGCAAGCATGGAGATGCGCGGCCTCTGCGCCGCGCTATGCATGAAGATGCGCGGCCTCTGCGCCGCGCTATAGTGGAAAAAGCGGCCTCCGCGCCGCGCGAAAAGATACAACCTTACACAAGGAGCAAAAAGACCATGACAAGACCTGATTTCAAAAAACTAGCCAACCCCGCACGCTCTTTCCAGCAGGCGGACAAGCGCATCCTCGGGCAGCCAGTCACCATTGCCATCACCCCCGTCTCCGACGGGCGCCGCGGCGCATACGAAGACAATGTGGTGAAGACCTGGGCCATGGTCGAGAAGGTCTATGACCTCATCACGAAGAACGTCCGCCAGCCCGACGGCACCCCCGTGAACGTGGTTGTCGCCCCTGAAATCGTCTATGGTGCAAGGACAGCTGCCCGTGCGCAGGAATACTATGCAACGCAGGGCGTCAGCTCCAATATTTGGGTGGGCCGCAGCTGGTCCTACTCCGACGAGCTGATGGGCGCAGCCCAAGGCATCGGCTCCAGCGAATGGACGCAGTGCGCGTATGGCCTCAACCAGACCGACCGCCCTGGCGCCGTCTGGCTCAAGGCCTTCACCGCCGCCATGGACGAGAAGAAGCGCCCCATCTTCTGCGTCTATTCCCCTGACCTGGAAGACGAGAACGGCCCGCTTTCCGACTACGTCGCTGGCCGTCTTCTCCGCTTCGCCCGTGCGGCGGCAGCCGTCTCCTACATGCGCGGCAAGAACTACCTCTCGGTCGGTGGCGTGGCCATGGGCATCATCGGCTCCGACGTGCGCCGCAACGCCTTCCTCCACTACCTCGGCATGGGCACCGTCTCCGTTGACATGAGCATCCTGAACGGGCGCATGAAGACCGAGTTCTACGACCACGAGGAGTTCAAGAAGGCAATGGCCTTCTTCAAGAAGTTCCGCATGGCGTTCACGAACAAGGCCTCCGAGCGCCGCACTGGCATGACCGACCAGGAGCTGATGGAGACCTGCATCAAGATGACGCTGATTGTCCGCGACCTGATGATTGGCAACCCGCGCCTTGCCGACAAGAAGATTGGCGACGCCCAGAAGTTCTTCGCCGACGTCGAATACGCCCAGGGTGCAAACGCCATCGCGGCAGGCACCCAGGGCCAGCGCCAGTGGACCGACTACAACCCCAACTTCGACGTGACCGAATCCCTGCTGAACAGCTCCTTTGACTGGCGCGGTTTCCGCCCTGCATCGCCCGTCGCCACGGAGAACGACTCCAAGAACGGCATGGGCATGCTCATCGCCAACCTCATCACGGGCGGCGTTCCGCAGCTCTTCGCGGACATCCGCACCAACTGGACCCCCGCCTCCATCAAGAAAGCCACGGGCGTCGATGTGGAGAAGATCTGCCCCAGGGGCATCATCGACAAGCGCAACTCTGGCGCAGGCGCCCTTGAATACGCCACCGACATCTACAAGATCGCAGGTGCCAAGTTCAACGCCGACGTCCAGGATGTCTGGCGCACCATCTGCGACTCACCGAAGCTCCAGAAGGCCCTTATGAAAGAGGCCATGGAAAACACGACCTACATGAATGCCGCCCTCACCTACTTCCCAGGCGACGGTCTCTCCAGCCACTACACCACCCCTGGCGGCGCACCCGTCACCGCCTACCGCTACAACATGGTTGACAACATGCTCACCTGCTCCGTCGTCGAAGGCGAGACCGTCACGCTGCCCAAGAAGGTCGCTAACCACATCAGCAAGGTCACCGACCCCACCTGGCCCGAGACCTACTGGACACCTCGCGACATGACCTCCTTCGAGTACATGTCCAAAATCGGCCCCAACCACGACGCCAACTCCTTCGGCCACATCGGCGCCGACATGATCACCCTCAACGCCATGCTCCGCATCCCCGTTGACATGCACAATGTCCCTGCTGACGACATCTTCCGCCCCACCATGTGGGACCGCTTCGGCGGCGACGACTACAGGGCCTGCGCCTTCCTCGGCCCGCTTTACTAAGCTGCGCGGAGAGGCGCCAGCTCAGCCTGGCGCAAGCGTGGAGAGGCGCCAGCTCAGCCTGGCGCAAGCGTGGAGAGGCGCCTCCTCAGCGAGGCG
>JAFTAC010000323.1 GCA_017458805.1 Victivallales bacterium
GAAAGATATTCAATTGCTTTATCGCCATTCTCACATAGTGATATATATAATTCGTCATTGATGATTCCGGTCGCCAGCAATTGCTCGCAAACACCCATCGCATCCAAAGAGTCAAAGACCGATTCCGATAAAGAATCAAGCAATTTGAACAATCCTGGAAAATTAGAACTGTCAACAACGGCTGCTATCTTATGAATGGCATGGCTGCCCATTATCTTGTCTTTGATAATGTCAAACGATTTCTTAGTCTCAGGGAGAGGATTTTGAAAAAAGCCAGCCCTGACTCCGCCGTTGCCTGAATATTCTGAACACAGCAGATAACCATCAAAGTCATCAAGCGGAGTGTCGGGTATTTCCAGCAATTTCTTGAACTCCGAGAATGACGGCACAACGCCCTTGAACCCGTTTTTGGCACCAAATGGGAGATATCCCTCAAATGCAAGTTTCTCGGGAGTCTTGCCGGCGTCCCTGCCAGGAGACAATGAAATCGCCTTTGGCAGTTCGGTGGGCATAACAGCGTTGATGGCACTTGAATAGAGGACATTCCCCTCCATCTCGATGATGCCGTTTGTGACAGTGTTGTACTCCTCGATGACGTCAAGCAGCGCCTTGACCTCCTCGCAGCGACGCGCAATCGTCTCCTTGAATTTACTGATGACGCCCTCGTCAATCTTGGTCGTCAGCGTCTTGTCAAAAGGACATGTTATCTGTGACACTGGCCTTATGTCCGCGCCATTTGCGCCGTAGTCCCATTTCGATTTCACGCTGTCATTTGCCTTCTTCTTGCCATTTTCCTTCATTATGCTCTCCATTATGCTTGAAGCGGACAGTTTTCCAGAAACGATGTCCGAATCTGTTGATTCTTTCTCAGGAACAACCACGACGCTGTTCAGGCTGCCCAATGCGTTTTCGATGGTCTCATCGTTATCCGGGTCGGTGATGTACTCCCCGTCCACGACGAATTTGTACTGATGCCGCCCAGGCGATAGTTTAAGCTCGCAGTGGTAGTTGCTGATGAGACTGGTGTCGTCCACGACAGTCTCCGCCATAGGCGTCCTCTGCCAGGCGTTGAAGTCGCCGACAATGAACACCTCCGCCCCAGAATCCCCAAGATAGTTGAAAACCGTTATTCCGCTGTCCGTCATTTCACTTGACCGTATATGCCTCAGCAAACTTCGTTTGCCTCCGCCGTTTCCCGTATGAGATTGATTATGCGCCTTGCCTTCCAATGGGTTATCATCAAGGTTTACCTCCTATGAAAACACAGCCGTGTTTTCGTGAATTGTGTTGGCAAGGCCGAGACGGCCTTGCTACCCCCTCCTCATCACTAAACCTTTGTCAGAGATTTCTTGACTACCTCCTCAGGGTCTTCCGCAAGTACAATGCCAGGCAGAAGCACCTTTTGGATTATGCCCGACGTCCGGCTGTCCGGCGTCTTGTCATACAGCTCGCTGTCGAATTCCTCCTCATCCCCCATCTCCTGCCATTGGTATTTTGGCTGCGCATAGAATGCGCTGTTGTGTACATCAAGGAAGAAGCGCAGCATGCAAAGCAGTTTTTCCCTTGACGCAAGCCGTCCCTGGTTGAACTCGTAGCGGGCGTAATCCCAGATGGTCTCGATGCTCTCCCATTTAGCGCCTGTGGCGATGAAAGCGGTCAACTCCTCCTCCCTAAACACGTTTTCCAATGAATCCCTGTCATACTCAGACAGTGCAAGGAACGCGTTGAATGCCTCCTGTGCCCTGCCAAGCGTGTTCTCCCATTCCTCAACTTTGGCCCTCAGTTTCTTGACTTCCGCCGCAAGGATTCTGGTCTCCGACTTGGATTTGGCAAGTGCCCCGTCAAGCTCATTCCCTCTCGACTCCGCCTCTTTCCTCTTATTGGTTTCACCGTCAAGCTCGGACAAAAGACGGCCGTTTTCCTTTTGCAGCGTCTCGTTCCTGGACTGCTCTTTGCGCAGAAGACTCTGGCTTTCAGTCAAGTCTCTATTCAAGGCTTCCACTTTCTTGGCTAGCTCGTCGTTTTTACGTCGCAAATCCCGCTCACTGTAAGACATGGACGTGCCAACGCCATAGCCAGAAGATTCCTGACGATTTGTCGAACTAGATGAATAGCCTGCCTTCTCTCCCATGCCTTCACTGCATATTTTCTGTATTGCCTCTTTGATTCTCGGAACTTGAAGCAGGTTAAGCACCACCTCTACCAATTTCTCGGTTATAATCATGTCTTCTCCTCTCTTAATTCGGCACATTACTCACTCCTGCGTGTTGACTTGCGCTTATGCGTCGCCACATTGTCGCGCCTGACCATCACTCTCGACAACACGTCCGCGCATCTTCCGCAGTCAGTGCAGTTCATCGCGCATCTCTGCGCTATCCCTGACTCCACCCAATCGTCTGGAAAAGCCGTGTTGTCTATGATGAAATCACGCTGCCTTGCTCCTATGCACTCCATCAAGTCGCCTTCGTAATGCCCCTCAGCGTATGCCTTTATCATCGTCTCGGGATGCTCCACGGCTCGCGTGGCAAGCTTCATCACGGAGACATGCGGAGCATAGTATTGTATGTCTTCAGGACGTATCCAACTCATCTTCAGCAATTCCGCCTCGTTGCCTTGCTTCATGAAAACACGCCCGCAAAGACGCATCGGAAACTGCATCTCCACCTCCAGCGCATGATAATCCCCATTGGCATGGCATAGCGAATTGTCATGGTAAATCTGAACAGGGCAGAACCGCAGACACGCACTGTTCACTAGCATGCACAGCGTCTTCCCATGTGCTTTGCACCAATCCGAAAAGCTCCTCAGATAATCCATGTCACGCTGGAAATCGCGGCAGACATACAACGAATCAAAGATGTCCGATATGTATTCAAAGGCCTGTGTGGACTCTATGCGCATATTGACGCTGGCACGCACATCAATCTCAGGATACTTGTCCTTCACCACCTTCGCTATGAACTGAGAGGTCGTGGTGACAACCTCCGGAAACAAGTCGTGTCCGCGCAGCTCCTCCAATATGGCATAGACCTTTTCCCTCAGCGAAGTCGAAAAGTACTCCTCCCCATAGCAGTTTCCGTTGAAAAGGAGATCCAGTTTCAGCCCCTGCTCACGGCACCATGCAAGGTCGCTTGTCAGCTTTTCCTTGAATTTCGGAATTTCACGCAGATAGTTCATGTTGCGCCCGCTGACCTCTCCTGGCCAGGAGAAGAATACCTCCCTCAATGTGTCAAGATAGGGCGTGAGCATATAGCGGAAACGATTTCCATTGAAGAAATCATATCC
>JAFTAC010000324.1 GCA_017458805.1 Victivallales bacterium
GGGGCATCGCCAGCTCGTCGTAGAGGTCGGCCAGAGTTGCCTTGGGGAATTTGGCACGCGCGTCCAGTATCGCCTGAGCCGTCGCCTCAATACGTGCCTTCTGGGCATCGTTTGCCTCTGGCCAGGGGAAGTTGTTATACACTATCTGTGCGGAGTAGCGGTAGTCGCTCTTGAGCCGCCCCGCAACAGCCCGCATCCATGCGTTGTGGACACTCGACGTGAGCACTCCAAAGTGGTAGAGGGTGGCAGATGGAATCATCAGGTTGGCATCGCCGCAGATAACGCTGGCATCTATGAAGCCAATAGGGATGTAACTGCGGTTTTCAGATGAATGGCGAGGGACAAGCAGGTACTTGCCACTTTCTGGCTGGCGTATCTCTTGAAATAATCCTGGCGCGTCTGCACTGTCTCGCGTCATCGCCTTTGTGCTGTTTTGGCGGAACTCACGTACTTGCTCTAATCTCTTCCTTATGAAACAACTGTTGTGCAATATGCTTGGAGAGGCGTTCTTCAGCCAAAGACAATATCTCTTCCCACCGTTCAAAAACTCCGTCGCACCAAGAAACGGATGAATAAAAAGCTCGATTGCAGGTTCGTTAACGATGGTTTGCTTGCGTTCATTTTCATCTAGAAAGAGAAATCCTCCATCTGTTGGTTTGTTTCCATAGACCATTTCCGGCACATCGCAGAGCGGCTTGTTGCGTGATTCCACGAATACATCAGGGGCAGGAAGAAGGTAGGCATTGATGTGTGGCACGGTGGTTGCCTTTCCACCATCGAAGATGAGCTTTCCGGAATCTCCGGAAGCTCTGACACTGAACCCGACGATGACGCAATGCACATGTGCCTTGGAGTTGCTTTCGGAATCCCATCGGAAAGTGCGGTGGGCGAAGTCGATAGCAACGCCGAAGCGTTCCACGAGGGGCTTCCACGCGGCGGCGAACTGTTCGCCCTGCGTGATGGAGTTGGTGGAAACCAGCGCGGTGCGGGTAGCGGGGTTGGACACCATGTATTCAGCGGCCTTCCAGTACCATCCTGCCACATAATCGACCTTGCCAGCGGTCTTGTAGGGCCTGCCTTTTTCATCGCGGTAGAGGGCAAGAATGTCCGCCTTCTGCTCTTCGCTCTGAAGCGAATACCCCACGAAAGGCGGGTTGCCGATGATGTAGGAGAAGTGATTAGTGGTTAGTGGATAGTGGTTAGTGTCGCCGTCCACCATACCCTGTTCTCTAATCCCTCCCCAATCGACCCGCAACGCATTGCCCTCGACGATGCCGTCGTATGATTTGAGCGGGAGGGGATTGAGGTTGCGGTGGGCGATGCGCTCGGTTTCGCGGAGCATCTGGTTCTCGGCAATCCAGAGGGCGGTCTGGGCGACGCGGCAGGCGAAGTCGTTGATTTCGATGCCATGGAACTGCGAGAGCGAGACGCGCACCATATCGCCTTCCAAATCAAGTACCCCCTGGTTGCCGATGATGAGCGAGAGTGCCTCGTTCTCCAGGCGGCGCAGCGAGATGTAGGTCTCAGTGAGGAAGTTTCCCGAGCCACACGCGGGGTCCAGGAAGATGAGCGATGCGAGACGCTCGATGAAAGCACGGAGACGCGCTTTTATCGAAGTGGTTAGTGGATAGTGATTAGTGGTTAGTGAACTATTAGTGGGTGGTTTCTTTGAGGATTGTCCACTAACCACTATCCACTGACCACTAACCACTTCCGACAGTTCCGCACGCAATGCGTCCAGAAAGAGTGGGTCGATGACCTTGTGGATATTGGCGACGGAGGTGTAGTGCATCCCGCCCGAGCGGCGCGTTTCAGGGTTGAGGGTCGATTCGAAGACGGCTCCGAAGATGGTGGGCGAGATGTCCTTCCAGTCGAACTCTTCGGAGCCCTTGCGGAGAATGAGGTCGAGGATTTCATCGTTGAGCAGCGGAATCTCCAGGTTGGCGTTGGCGAAGAGGCCACCGTTGACGTATGGGAAGGCGGCAAGGTCGGGTGAAAGATAGGGGTCTCGCTTATCGAGAGGCGTATCCAGCACCTTGAAAAGTTCCCTAAGGGCCAAGCGCGCGTCACGCGCCTCAAAGCGCTTCAGGTAGTCGTGAAACTGGAGATGGGAGAAGAGGTCGGCATCCTCCGCATAGAGCAGGAAAACCAGCCGCACGCAGAGTTCGTTGAGGCTCTTGTGGGTGTCGGGGCTTGTGGGGTCGTGGTACTGCTTGAGCAGTGCATCGTAGATGAGTCCCACCACATCGCCCGCGCGCTTGGAGATTTCCTCTTCGCGGCGGATGGCCTCTGCGGTTGTATCGACAAGAAAGCGGAGGCGGTGGAGCTGGTCGGGAAGCTCTGCCAACAGCAACGATTCGGGCTCGGCGTCTGGCCTTTCCATATCGTAGATGAGGAATTCTGCGAAGTTGCAAGTGACGACCCAGCGCGGACGCCGCGAGTAGGGCAAATCCACGGCATACCGTTTGGCCTGCTGGAAGGGCGACAGCACCGTGCCATCGGACTGCGGGATGCCCGCTGTCAGCGACTTGCCAAGCGACTTCTGCTCAACGAGGACATGCGTCGCGGGGATGTATCCGTCGATGAAACCATGGGCGTGGTCGATGTTCGCCTTGTCCTCGAACTCGATGGCGGTTGCGGGGTGTTCCACACCAAGCAACTGCAGAAGCCAGAGCCAGAAGGGCTGCGTCTGCCCCTTTTCGTACCCCTTGCCCGTCCAGAATGCGACAAACTCTTTGGCTGATTGTTTATCGGTGCTCATGGTGTTGCCTTTGTTGTAATGAGTTCATTCAGAGTTACTTCCTGATTCACAACACCTCTTTTGTTGCCACCTGCGATGCCGAAGGTAGTTATTAAGACAAGCTGAAGGGATTTGTGCTTTGCAATGCATGAGCGGATGGCTTGCAAGCGGTTGCGGAGCTTTAGTTCCTCCTCGTGATTAAACGCATAACTCTCCTCTGTGAACTTAGCTTCGCAGACGGAAACGGTGTTGTCTTTCCTGTCAATAAGCAAGTCAATCTGCGCCTTGCAATTGCCTTCTTCTTGAACTCGGTAAGCATATTCCTGGCTAGTGACCCCCTGAATGCCTAGTGCCAGCTTGACTTGTTCGATATGACTGAGCACAAGCAGTTCGAAAGTCAGTCCAGCCCATGCATAGAACCTGGCCGAGCCCTGAATGGATTGCCAATAGGCTACATTGTTCTGGCTCTTGCCTTTGAGGAAATGCAGATAGAAAAGGGTAAAAAAGTCAACAAGTTGATATATAGTTGTCTTGCGTCCTATACTAAGCATTTCGTATTGGCGGATAAAACCGCAGTGCTCCAGATTTTCCAGTATGGTGCTGAGGCTGCCGCCCGATGAGAAGCCACAGGTTGTTTGAATCTCTTTGCGGGTCATGCCATCACGTCGATTACCAAGTGCCTGTACCACCTTGACGTAATCCTGTGAATTATTGAAAAGAGCTGCATAGAGATTGTTGAACTCATAGTGAAGTTCGCCATTTCTGTTGAAGAGAAGAATGTCAATGTTCTTTGAGAGACTTAATGTTTCATCCAACAAGCTGAGATAATATGGTATCCCACCAAATACCATATAGCAGACAGCCAGTTCGTAAGCGGATAGGCTAATGTGCTTTCTGCGCAGAAACAAATCTGTCTCCTCTAGAGTAAAAGGCTTGAGGAAGATTTGCCGCGTCAATCTATTATGAAGACCGCCATGATTGTTTATCAGCTTGTTCATTATCCAGGAGGTAGCTGAACCGCATACGATAAGCATGATGTCATGCCTCCCCGAAGCCCAACCATTCCAGAAA
>JAFTAC010000325.1 GCA_017458805.1 Victivallales bacterium
CAGCGCACGGAGTGCGCAACAATCGTAGCCCAATGCAAGCGCCCGCCAGGGCGCGTAGCATTGGGGGGAGGCGCCCCCCAGACTTCGCGCCCGCAAGGGCGCAACAAAAAACGTTGTTTTTCCCCCCATAATGGGGGAACAAATCTTTGGGGGAATGGCAACCGGCAACTAAAGGAAATAATTCCCTAAAAAACACCATAGTAATTTGAAAAACGCATCCAAACAATTATATTAAACACTCGTTTGAAAAATGACGTTTTCCAATGGGAGTGTTAATGAATCGCTTGATATTTATAAGTTGTTGCATGGCAGTCGTGATGGTGGGGTGTGCCAGCATGGAGGACGCACGGAAGGCGCGCCTGGAGCACATCGATGATTTTGGCGCCGAAATAGCAGTTCGCCATCTGGAACGGTTGAGAGAGCCTTTGGACTTGCAGGCGTGCCTGGAAATCGCCTTCGCGGAGAACTATGATGTGAAGCGCGCCGCCCTGAACACGATGCTGGCCGAAATGGACAAGGAGGCGGCCCTGGCCAATTTCTATCCGCGCATAAATGTGACGGCGGACCTTTTCACATGGTCGCACCAGAACAAGATGGGCAATACCTTCACGCAGGACAAGACCTACCGCGATTTCGACATCAACGCCACGATGCCCATCATCATGCCCTCGGTCTGGCTGATGTACGCCAACAAGAAGCTGGGCGTCTCCATTGCGGAGCTGACCGAACACTACATCCACCAGCGCATGGTGATGGACGTGACCATCGCCTACTACAACTGCCTGCGCGCGGAGGACAACATCGCGATGCTGGAGACGCAGGTCGATGCCGCGAAGAGCCAGGCGGAGCGCATTGGTGGCCTGGCCCGCGAGGGCATGGCCGCCGCCTGGCAGGGCGAGCAGGCCGACTACCAGCACAAGGCGCGCAGGGCGGAACTGGCCATCGCGCGTCGGAACTTCACCTCCAACAAGGCAGCGCTTTTGCAGACGATGGGCGTCTCCCCGTTGAACGACATCACCTTCCTGCGAACTGACGACACCTTTGAGCTGGCGGACGAGTCCGTTGACAAGCTGGTGCTCACGGCGCTGGAGCAGCATCCCTCGCTCTCTATAGCCGACCACCAGATCATTGTGAACGAGAACAACGTGCGGTCGGCCATCACGGCGTTCATCCCGACGCTGAGTGCTTTTGCGACGATGACCTTCACCAGCGATTCCATCGCGGCCTTCAACAAGAACATCTACGGCGGCTTCAGAGGCGCATGGGACCTCTTCTCTGGGTTCGGTGACAGGGCGCGCTACAAGACCGCAAAGGGCTACAAGCACTTGGCGGAACTTGACCGCGAGGCCACCTTCATCAGCATCATGATGGAGGTCATCCGCGCGCAGAACACCCTCAAGAACGCCTGCGAGAGCTATGAGCTGGCGCAGGCCGCGTATTCGAGCACGAAATCGAAGTACATCGAGTATGCGGCCAAACAGAAGGAGGGGATGGTGACGGTGAACGATATGCTGGACGCCCAGGCGGACATGGACCGTGCGCAGGCCATCCTTTCCAGCAGCAAGTACCAGCGCCATATCGCGCTGGCCACCTTGCAGATGGCGATGGGCTCCATCGGCGGCGAATGGCTTTCAGAGGCGGAACGCCAGAGGACAACGGATTGAGCGGGTAGCCTGGCCGTCCTCGGCCTGGTAAAACAAGAGGTTTTCGATAATGGCACTAATGAATAATAAAAGGATTGGAACGATGAAATGGATGGCGTGCGCCTTGGTGGCGGCTGTTTTTGTCTTCGGCTGCAAGAAAGAGGAGGCGGCGGAAAACGCCGTCGTAAAGGAGGAGAAGGTTGTGACCGTAAAGACGCTTCCCATCGAAAAGCGCGTCTTCGAGGATCGCATCCAGGTGCAGGGCACGCTGGAGGCGAAGAACTACGCGAACGTCTCTGCCCGCGTGGAAGGCACTCTGGAGGAGCTGCTTGTTGACAAGGGCGACGTCGTGACCGAGAAGAGCACAAAGCTCTTTGTGGTTGACAAGGCGAACCGCGAACGCGCCGTGGAGACGGCACGACAGGGCGTGGCCACCGCCAGGCAGAACCTGAAGGTAGCCCAGGCGAATGTCGAGCGGGTCCGCGTGGAGCTGAAGAAGGCGGAGCTGGACAAGGACCGCTTTGTGCGCCTCTACAAAAACGGCTCTGCGACCGCCAACGAGCTGGAGCTTTACACGACCCAGTACGAGCAGGCGCGGGCGGGCTTGAAATATGCGGAGGCCAGTGAAGGCGCGGCTTCCGAGCAGGCCAAGGCCGCCGAAATCCATCTGGCGACGGCTGAGAAGGATTTGGCGGACTGCACGGTCTATGCACCGCTGAGCGGCGTGGTTTCACGGCGCATGAAGGAGCCTGGCGAGCAGGCGAGCAAAGGCGGCGTCGTGCTGCGCATCGAGGACTTGAATGTCATCGAGGCGGTGGCGTTCATTCCTGCAGCGCACTATGACCGCGTCGAAGTGGGCAAGACGAAGGTGCGTGTTTCCATCAACGGCAAGGCAGTCGGAGAGTATCCCGTCACCTACCGCAGCCCCGTGATTGACCCAGCGTTGCGCACCTTTGAAATCAAGGCGGTTGTCAAGGGGGATGCTGCATCTGGGCTGGTGCCTGGCGCGATGGCCGACATGGCTATCGTGCTGGTGCATCGCGAAGGGCTGGCGGTGCCGACGCATTCCATCCTGACGCGTCGCCAGGGCGTCCTCATCTACATCCCGCAGGAGGGGCGTGCCGTGCCATGCGGCATCAAGGTGGGACTGGAGAACGACGGTTTCACAGAGATTTTCCCCGCGCCGCTGACGGAGGGCGGGCTGGAGCCCAAGGAGGGCGAGATGGCGGTTTCCGAAGGGCATTACATGCTCTCCGACAACGACAAGGTTAAAGTGCAGGAGTAAGGGAAGATGTTTTTAGCTGACGCATCGACAAAGCGGCCCGTGGCGATGACATGCCTGCTCATCGCGCTGACCTTCCTCGGCTTCAACTCCTACCGTAAGCTCTCGGTGGAGAACCTGCCGAAAATCGACATCCCCTACATCACGATTCAGACGGTGTGGGCTGGCGCGACGCCCGCCGATATCGAAAAGGATGTCGGCAAGAAGATCGAAGACGCCGTCTCTGGATTGGACGGCATCAAGCACATCACCACCACCTGCGTGGAGAATCTCTGCAACGTCCTGCTGGAGTTTTCGCTGAATACGGACGTCGATGTGGCTGCCGTCGATGTGCGCGAGAAGATTGACGCCATCCTGCAGGATTTGCCATCGGGGTGCGAACGCCCCGTGATTGAGAAGATTGACATCAATGCCACTTCCGTCGTGACGCTCTGCCTGGCGGGGGATGCCACTGTCGAGGAGATGTACGACTATGTCGATAACACGCTGGCGGACAAGTTCAGCACGGTGCCAGGCGTGGGCAAGGTGGAAATCATCGGTGGCAACGAACGCGAGGTGCATGTGGAGCTGGACCGCGAGGCGTTGGCTGCCGCAGGCCTGACCAGCGGCGACGTCGTCCGCGCGTTGCAGCAGAACGTTCTTTCACTGCCCGCTGGGCGCGTAAAGGACAACGGGCGCGAACTCTCCGTGAAATACGACGCCGAGTATGCGACGGTCGAGGAGATTGGCAGCCTGGAGGTCGCCAACAGCAATGGCGTGCGCCGCTACATCCGCGACCTTGGCGCCGTGCGCATGACGACCGAGGAGGTGCGCGAGAGGGCTTTTATCGACGGTACGCCCTGCATCATTATGAACGTCATCAAGAAGGCCGAGGGCAACACGGTCAAGGTGGTGAATATGGTGCGCCAACGTGTGGATAAAATCCAGGGGCAGTTGCCTGGCGGCATGAAGCTGGTCTGGTTTGCGGACGGCGGCGAACATGTCCAGAGTTCCGTGGACAGCACGCTGTCGGACATCATGTTCGGCGTGCTGCTCTGCGCGGCGATCCTGTTCGTCTTCCTGGCGAACATCCGCACGACGTTCATCGTGAGCATCAGCATGCCGCTGACCATCGTCATCAGCCTCTTCTTTATGTGGCTGGTTGGCTATTCGCTGAACACGGCGACCCTTCTGGCGCTGGGGCTCTCCATTGGCATCCTGGTCTCCAACTCCATCGTCGTGCTGGAGAATGTGGTGAAGCGCTTCGATGACACGCCTGATGCCTGGGAAGCGGCTCGTCTGGGCACGAACGAGGTGGCCATCGCGGTGCTGGCCTCGGCTGGCACGAACGTCGTCGTGATGATTCCTATTGCGATGATGTCCAGCATGGTGGGGCTTTTCTTCACGCCATTCGCAGTGACGACGCTCATCGTGAATCTGGTCTCCATCTTCATCAGCTTCACGCTGACGCCGATTCTGTGCGCGCTCTTTCTGAAGCCGACGGCAGGCAAGAAGAAAGGCCCCATGGCTCGTTTCGGCGAATGGTGGAACCAGCGTGTGATGGGCCTGGGAAAGCGCTATGTTTCCATTCTGCGCTTTGTTGGGGCAAGCCGTCTGGCGATTCTCGCAGTGCTGATCGGCAGCGTCCTGTTGCTGATTCACGCCTTCTCCTTTGCTGGACGGCTGGGCTTCACGATGGTCGAGACCGCCGACCGAGGCAAGATTTTCGTCAAGATCGAGTTCCCCACCGACTACGACCTGGAGAAGACCACCGCCAGGCTGCTGAAGATACAGGACAGGCTCAAGGACTACAGCGACCTGAAGCACATTCTGGCTGGCTCGGGCAAGGTCAACAGCATCGGAGGCTCCTCCACGCAGGCCGTCTATCTCGCACAGATTCAGATGGCGTTTCTGGACAAGACAAAGCGCGGATGGACGATTTTCGACCGCGTCGAGGAAATCACGAAACTGCTCTCCGACGAGACGGACTGCATCATTACGGTCGCCGTCGAGAGCGAAATGGGTGGCATCCAGTCCCCGTTGGAGATGAATATCGTCGGAGAGGACCTGGAGGTGCTTGACCGTGTCGGCACGGATGTGGTGGCGATGGTGAAGACTCTTCCCGACGCTGGGTCGATTGACTCGACCGTCCGCGACGGCAAGCCGCAGATTCTCATCACGCCGAAGCGCGCGGTTCTTTCCGACATCAAGATGCCAGCGGCATCGCTGGGCACCATCATGCGAGGCAATCTGGAGGGCATCGAGGCGGCAACCTACAAGAGCGGCGACCGCTCGTATGACATCCGCGTCAAGTTCCGTGAAGAGCCTGGTCAGGAACAGGTGAAGGAGTTCATGCTGCCTGGGATGGCGGGCAGACCCGTCCTCATCGAATCCCTCGCCAATGTGGCGAACCATCTCATCCCTGTGCAAATCAAACGATTTGACAAGGTGCGCACTGTGACGGTCACGGGTACGCTGAGCCTGAACGGCAAGCTGGGGTTGCTGCTGAACGACGTGCGGCGCAATCTGGCCGAGAAGGAACTCCTGCCTCCTGGCTATGAGGTCAACTGGGGTGGCGACAGCGAAATGCTGGGCGAGGCCATCGCCGACTTCCTTGAGGCGGCCATCCTGGCCATCGTCCTGACCTATCTGACGCTTTCCGCCATTCTGGAATCCTACATCCGCCCGTTCATGATCATGTTCACGCTGCCCTTGGGACTGGTTGGCGTGCTGTGGGCTCTGCGTATGACTGGCAACGGTATCTCCATCTTCGTGCTTCTGGGGTGCGTCATGCTCATCGGTGTCGTCGTGAACGCAGCCGTGCTCATCATCGACCGCCTGGGTCAGCTGACGGCACAGGGGCTATCTCGCCGCGAGGCGATGTTCCAGTCGATGGTCGATACCTTCCGCGCCGTGCTGATGGTAATCTTGGCCTCTGGCATTGGCATGCTCCCCATGGCCCTGGGGCGCGGCATCGGCAGTGAACTGCGCGCGGGCATCGGCATCGCCTCGACGGGCGGCGTCGTGGTCTCTGGTCTCCTCTCCATCATCATCATCCCGCTCATGTTCGTGCTGTTCACGAAGAAAGAGCCGAAAAAGGCATAGGGGGTAACGACGGCGCCCTCGCCGTCGCGGTGCCCGACCACCATGTTGTGGACAGCGACAGATAGGGTGTGGCGACGGCCTTAGCGAAGCGTACACCGCCGTTGGCGTGGCAACGCCTGTGTCCGACAACAAGGCTGTTGCAGTTCCAGGCACACGGGTTATAAGTCCCTATCCAAAGGGCATCTCTTCATTTAGGAGGAAGTCATAGATGCCGATATGTTGGATGCCATTGTCATCAATCCAGGGAGGTTGCGTGGTTTTTGTGATGACGATTTTCGTGAACGAGTCGCCCGTATGCAACAATGGGCGTACCTCTTTCCTTGTTTTCTCCACGCCGTCAAGCAACCATGCAGATTGAATGTAGTGTTTAATTGCGTAATTAATTTTGCAAAAGGAGTATCACGTGGTATATTATGGCATCTTACAGTACAACACACAGGAGAATGCCATGCCAAGAAGAGCCACCCCTTTTTCAATCAACCCCGCAGACCGTCCACGAATA
>JAFTAC010000326.1 GCA_017458805.1 Victivallales bacterium
GTCCACTGTCCACTGTCCACTGTCCACTGGCAGAAGGCCATTGCCTTCACCATTGTTTTTACCTTATAATTATTCTTCTGGGCTCTTGCCTAATCTGGGCATACGCATTAAATTATGGCGTTTTTGGTATATTACTTTGAATTATCAAGGAGAATTGACAGAAAATGAGACAAGCCATCACTGCGGCGCAACTCCGCCGTAAATTCCTGGATTTCTTCGTGCGCCATGGGCACGCTGAAATCAAAAGTTCATCATTGATACCTGAAAACGACCCGACCTGCCTGTTCACCACGGCTGGAATGCACCCGCTGGTGCCATACCTGCTGGGCGAAAAGCACCCCGCTGGCAAGCGCCTGACAGACGTGCAGAAATGCCTCCGCACAGGTGACATTGACGAAGTGGGCGACCCCTTCCACCTGACATTCTTTGAAATGCTGGGCAACTGGTCTCTTGGCGACTATTTCAAGAAAGAGGCCATCTCCATGAGCTTCGAGTTCCTGACAAAAGAACTGGGCTTCACACCTGAGGAAATCAAGGTGACATGCTTCGCTGGCGATGAAAACGCACCACGCGACACAGAGGCGGCTGGCATCTGGATGTCCCTGGGCATCCCAGAAAAGAACATCTACTATCTTGGCAAAGAGGACAACTGGTGGGGCCCCGCTGGGCAGACAGGCCCATGCGGTCCAGACACCGAGATGTTCGTGCCATTGGACAGGCCAGACTGCGGTCCAAACTGCGGCCCTGCATGTGGTTGCGGAAAGTGGGTGGAAATCTGGAACGACGTGTTCATGCAGTACAACAAGACTGCTGAAGGCAAGTACGTTCCACTGGAGCATCCGAATGTGGATACTGGCATGGGCGTCGAGCGCGTGACCGCCTTCATGCAGGGCGTCAAGAGCGCCTATGAAACCGAGTTATTCGCTGGCATATTCAAGTGCATTCAGCAGCTGTCCAACAATCCCGAGGCCAACAGCGACAACCGTTCGGCCCGCATCGTGGCTGAGCATCTCCGCGCCAGCACCTTCCTCATAGGCGATGGCGTGAAGCCCAGCAATGTTGACCAGGGCTATGTGCTGAGGCGCCTCATACGCCGCGCAGTCCGCGAAGCCCGCAAACTGGGCATCACCGAGATTTTCACGGCGAAGGTGGCGGATGTGGTAATCGCCGAATACAGCGAATTCTACCCTGTGCTCAAGGAAAAGGCTGACTTCATCAAGGAAGAACTTACCCGCGAAGAAGAGCAGTTCGCCAAGACGCTGGAGAACGGCACAAGGGAATTCAACAAGTTGGTTGACAAGATACCGCCCACGGTGGAACGCAAGGTCATTAGCGGCAGAATGGCATTCAACCTGTATGAAACCTACGGCTTCCCGCTGGAGCTGACCATTGAAATGGCAAAGGAACGTGGCTTCCAGGTGGATGAGGAAGGCTTCCGCAAGGCATACGAGCAGCACCAGGAACAGTCCAGGGCTGGCGCGGAGCAGAAGTTCAAGGGTGGTCTTGCCGACCAATCGGAAAAGACAGCCGCACTGCACAGCGCAACACACCTGCTACACAAGGCACTGCGCATCGTGCTGAACTGCGAGGCG
Organism: Victivallales bacterium; assembly: GCA_017458805.1. Classification (GTDB taxonomy): domain Bacteria; phylum Verrucomicrobiota; class Lentisphaeria; order Oligosphaerales; family Oligosphaeraceae; genus RGIG3456. Next base: position 1,593 of record JAFTAC010000326.1, read on the forward strand.
GCACAGGCTGGCTCCAATATCACAGCAGAACGCCTGCGCTTCGACTTCACCTATGGCGAAAAGATGACGCCTGAACAACTCAAGGCAGTTGAAGACCTAGTGAACGAGCAAATCAAGCGCGATCTGCCAATCGTGTGCGAGGAAGTTCCTCTGGAAGAGGCAAAACGCCGCGGCGCAATCGGCTTGTTCGAGAGCAAGTACGGCGAAAAGGTGAAACTCTACACCATGGGCGACTTCTCCATGGAAATTTGCGGTGGCCCACACGCCACACACACTGGCGCACTGGGGCATTTCCGCATTCTCAAGGAAGAGAGCAGCAGCCGTGGCGTACGCCGCATCAAGGCTGTACTGGAGTAAGTAGCGACGGCGTCCCCGCCGTAGAGGTAGTAACGACGGCGTCCTCGCCGTAGAGGTAGTAACGACGGCGTCCTCGCCGTAGAGGTAGTAACGACGGCGTCTCGCCGTCGAGGTAGTAACGACGGCGTCTCGCCGTCGAATTCAAAAAATAAATTTGTTCAAGGAGAGTAAAAATGGCAGTACCCTTTAAAATTGATTTGAGTGGTCAGGTTGCGGTAGTGACTGGCGGTGGCGGCATTCTTTGCAGCATCATGGCTGAGGCCATCGCAGAATGCGGAGCAAAGGTGGCCATCCTGGACCTGAACAAGGAAGCAGCTGACAAGGTGGCAGAGCGCATCAACGCAGCAGGCGGCCAGGCAATGGGCGTTTCCTGCAACGTGCTGGAAAAGGAAAGCATCGAAGCAGCACAGGCTGAAATCACCGCCAAGTTCGGCGACTGCACAATCCTCATCAATGGCGCAGGCGGCAACAACCCCAAGGGCACCACTGACAACGAGACCATGACAATGGCAGACGTGAAGAACACAGACCCCAATGTCAAGACCTTCTTCAACCTGGATCCAAAGGGCATCGGCTTCGTGTTCAACCTGAACTTCCTGGGCTCACTCCTGCCTACACAGGTCTTCGCCAAGAAGATGGCAGAGAATGGCAAGGGCGTCATCGTCAACATCTCCAGCATGAACGCATTCCGCCCACTGACCAAGATTCCAGCGTACAGCGCAGCAAAGGCAGCCGTCAGCAACTTCACACAGTGGCTGGCAGTTCACCTGGCACCAATGGGCATCCGCGTCAATGCAATCGCTCCTGGTTTCTTCCTGACAAACCAGAACCGCGCTCTCTTGACCAATCCAGATGGATCGCTCACACCACGCTCACACAAGATCCTGTCCCACACGCCAATGAACAAGTTCGGCGAACCCTCAGATCTGCTGGGCGCACTTCTGTGGCTCCTCAGCGACGCTGGCGCTGGCTTTGTTACTGGCACAGTCATTCCTATTGA
>JAFTAC010000327.1 GCA_017458805.1 Victivallales bacterium
AGGACAGAGCTTGCGGCACAGGACAGAGCTTGCGGCACAGGACAGAGCTTGCGGCACAGGACAGAGCTTGCGGCACAGGACAGAGCTTGTGGCACAGGACAGAGCTTGCGGCACAGGACAGAGCTTGCGGCACAGGACAGAGCTTGCGGCACAGGACAGAGCTTGGGGCACAGGATAGAAGTGGGCTTTAGGTGTTGTCCTGGTGCTGGTCGTTGGGGGGGGTGGTGTCTTCAGTCAGTTCCTTGCCTTCCTCGACGATTTCATTTTTTGCCTTTTTGAACTCGCTGGAGGCCTTTCCGAGGGCGCGGGCGATTTCAGGGATTCGCTTGGCCCCGAAAATGAGGAGGATGACGAGAAGGATGAGGATTAGTTCTGTGTATCCGATGGACATGGGAAACTCCTTGTGGATGCTATTCCGTTGGGTTTTCGCGGATGTAGTCGTAGTTGGCCTTGCTGATGTTCAGGACAAGGCCGACGCACAGCATGACGGAGATGATGCTGGAGCCTCCGTAGCTGACGAGCGGGGCGGTCACGCCTGTGGTTGGGCCGAGGCCGCAGACAACACAGAGGTTGTAGAGGGCCTGGAAGAGGATGTAGATGCCCACCGCCATGGCGATGAGCACGCCCTGCCTGTTGTTGCACTGCTGGGCGATTTTGAAGGCGAGGACGGCAAATCCGAGGTAGAGCGCCAGGCCAGTGAGGATGCCGAGGAAGCCGAACTCTTCGCCGATGACGGCGAAGATGAAGTCGGTCTGGGATTCGGGGATGCGGGAGTTTTTGAGCCTGCCCTTTCCGAGCCCCATGCCATTGAGACCTCCTGATCCAAGGGCGCAGATGGAGCGGAGGAGCTGGTGGTTGTCGGCCTTGGCTTCACCCGTGGTGCTGGACTTGACCTGCTCGTTTTTGTAGATATAGTTGACGATGCGCTGTCGTCGGTAGGGGGATAGGGAGATTCCGAGGACAACTAGGACAACCCCTATGAGCGCAGAGTAAAACAGGAACTTAGCCCGTACCCCCGCAAGAAACATGATGGTGAAGACGATGACGCCCGTGATGATGGTGTTGCTCAGGGACTTGCCAAGAAAGATCAGAGCCATCAGAATGGCGGCATAGCAGAGCGGGATGAAGAAGCCCTCCTTGAGCGACTCGATTTTCATGGTGTCCCTCATGCCGTAGTAGGTGCCGAGGAAGAGAATGATGGCGAACTTTCCAAACTCGGATGGTTGGATGGTCATGGGGCCAAACCGCAGCCACCGAGCAGCGCCTTTGCTATAGACGACCAGCGGGATGTACCTTGCGATGGCGGTGCCCCTCATGCCCGTGATTTTGGCAATCAGGCTAATGCCCAGGGAGGCAAACGTCAGGTAGGCTAGGGGGATAAGGACTAGTATCAGGATATGCTTGGCGTGTTTGGATAGGAAACTTGATGGCATATACGAGAGAACTGCAGCTGCAATCCACCCCAGCACAATCCATGCAATCTGCCTGTAGAGGTAGTCGTTGTCCGAAGTGGCGTATGTGGTCGAGTAGATTGCCAGAATGCCGCCAAGCAGAAGCAAGAGGACGTTCAGACTGAAGAGCGTGCTTGTGACGCGTATTTCAAGGAGTTTTTTCATAAGTGTATTATCGTTTTATCCATTCGGCAAGCCTGTCTATCCAGGAGTCGATGGCAAGGCCGCGAACTCTCATGCCGTATCCGTGCCCGCCTTCGGGGTAGATGTGCATTTCGGCTGGGACGTGGTTCTGGAGGCAGGCGGCATAATAATTGATGGAGTTGAGGGGATGGACTGCGTCGTCCTCCGTGAGAGCCATGAAGACGGGCGGCGTCTCAGGCGTGACTTGCTTTTCGGGGGAGTACTGCTTCATCAGGTCGAAGGAGGGGGCCAGTCCGAGGAGGTTGTGGCGGGAGCCGATGTGGCAGTAGCCTTCATAGAGCGAGATGACCGAGTAGATGAGGATGCTGAAGTCGGGACGAGCCGAGATGGCGTTCAGAGCGGGGTTCGGGTCTTCCAGCAAGCCATAGAGCGTGGAGGCCGTTGCTGCGACGTGCCCGCCCGACGAGAACCCCATGACGCCGATTTTGTTCGGGTCAATGCCGTACTGTGCAGCACGGGAGCGTACGAGACGGATGGAGCGCAGTGCGTCGGAAAGAGGCCCTTCGCGCCAGAGGCCGTGGCGTCCATCAGGGGCAGGGCAGCGGTATTGCAGTATGAAGGCGGAGATGCCCTGGCTGTTGAAGAAGCGTGCGATATCGTATCCCTCGTGGTCGATGGCGACGCCTGAATAGCCTCCGCCAGGGCAGACGACGACCGCCTTGCCAGTGTTGTTCTCCGCCTTCGCGGGAAACGCAGTCAGCGAGGGGATGCGGATGTTGGAGATGAAACGGCAGTAGAGTTTCTCGCCTCGCTCCTTCACGACTGGCGTGTTGTCGCCGTCAGGTTCGAAGCCTGGCACGCCCTCAGGCCAGATGAACTCCTCTTCTGGCACATCATACGGGGCATCGTGCATTAACGCAAATCTGGTGGGGGTGTCGGCCATGGGCGGGTATCCTTTGTGAAGTTAATTGTGGTTTCTCTAGTATCTTAAACGTATGAGGTTCACGAAATAATGAGCGGTTTGAGCCATTTAAGGAGTTTTTCCGTGCATTCATCGAGCGAGGCGGAAGAGGTGTCGAGGGTGAAATCGGGCTTTTCTGGCGGCTCGTAGGGCGCGTCAAGACCTGTGAAGCCCTTGATTTCGCCTGAGCGTGCCTTCTGGTAGAGTCCTTTGGGGTCGCGCTTCTCGCACACTTCCAACGGCGTGCTGACATAGACCTCGGAGAAGCGGTCGCCTCCGATGGTCTCACGTGCCGCCAGCCTGTCCTCGATGAAGGGTGAGATGAAGGCGGTGATGACGACGACGCCCGCGTCGTTCATGAGGCTGGCGACCTCGGCGATGCGGCGGATGTTCTCCTTACGGTCTTCGTTGGAGAAGCCTAGGTCGCGGTTCAGGCCGTGGCGGATGTTGTCGCCGTCCAGCAGGAACGCGAGAACTCCCTCCTGGACAAGGCGCTTCTCCAGCGCCTTCGCAAGTGTGGATTTCCCTGAACCGCTCAAGCCCGTGAGCCAGATGGTGTGTGCCTTATGCCCCAGAAGCCGCTCACGCTCCACAGGCTGGACGCCTGAGGCCACGCGCGTGATGTTGTCGGACTTCGGCTTCGAAGCCTTGGCAGCGTCCTCTGCGCTGGGCTTGTCCAAAATCATGCCTGCGGCGACGGTGGCGTTGGTGAGGCGGTCGATGAGGATGAAGGCGCCAGTCGCATGGTTCTTCGCAAACGGGTCGTAGGCGATTTGTCGATGGAGCACCATCTTGACGCGGGCAATGCTGTTCAACTTGAGTTCAATTGGAACCTCGCGAGGTTTTTTGCGCATGGTGTTCACATCGACCTCGTAGCGTATCTTGTCGAGCGTGGCGGGTATCATGGAGCAGCAGTGCTTGATGAGGTAGTGGGAGGCTTCACGCGCGGGGGCTTCCGACATCCAGACCAGCATTGCGTCGAACTCGCTGTTCACCTTCGGGAGGTTGTTGACGGGGACGAGCATGTCCCCGCGCGAGACATCGACTTCGTCCGCCAGCGTAACCACGATCGGCATGGGCGGGAAGGCATACTCCAGCTGGCCGCTCCAGTTCTGGACGGTTGCGATGGTGGTGGTCTGCTTGGATGGCAGCACCATCACCTTCTCCCCTGGACGCATGACGCCCGAGGCCATCGTGCCCGCGAAACCGCGGAAGTTCAGGTTGGGGCGCATGACCATTTGCACGGGAAAACGCATGTCAATGAAGTTTTGGTGAGAGGATATGTTGACGTGTTCCAGATGGTGCAGCAGTGTGGGACCGTTGTACCACGGCATGTTCTCGGACTTGTCAACCACGTTGTCTCCCTTCAGCGCGGAGATTGGGATGAAGTGGACGTCCTTGAAGAAAAGCCTGGCGCTGAACGCATTGTACTCCTGGCGTATCTGCTCGTAAACCTCCTCCGACCAGTCCATCAAATCCATCTTATTGATGGCGATGATGACGTGCCCGATGCCCAGCAGCGAGACGATGAAGCTGTGCCGCTTGGTCTGCACCGTGATGCCGTGTCGTGCATCGACGAGGATGATGGCAAGCTCGCAGTTGGAGGCTCCAGTCGCCATGTTGCGCGTGTATTGCTCGTGCCCAGGGGTGTCCGCGATGATGAATTTCCGCTTGGAGGCGGAGAAGTAGCGGTAGGCGACGTCGATGGTGATGCCCTGTTCACGCTCCGCCTTCAGACCGTCCGTAAGCAAGGCGGGGTCGAAGTCGGTGCCTGTCGTGCCGTGGATTTTGGAATCGCGTACCACCGCCGCCAGTTGGTCCTCGTAGATCATCTTGGAGTCGTATAGGAGGCGTCCGATGAGGGTTGATTTGCCGTCATCGACGCTGCCGCATGTGAGAAAGCGCAGCAGGTCCTTGTTGCGGTGCTGTTCCAGGTAGGCGTCGATGTCCTTGGTGATGAGTTCTTGATCGGGGATTATCATAATGGGGATTGGTTTTAGGGTAGCATATCAAAGGTGAACTCGGCAAGGTTGCCCAGTACCAGGTCGGGTTGCGCGAGCGCGCAGGACGGAGCCTGCGCTTCTCCATGCCGCGCGGGCTCAGCCCCGCGCAGAGGTGCGGGCTCAGCCCCGCGCAGAGGTGCGGGCTCAGCCCCGCGCAGAGGTGCGGGCTCTGCCCCGCGCAGATGCTGGCAAATAGCCACGCAAAACATGCCTGCTGCCTTGGCGGAGGCGATGCCCGCTGGCGCGTCCTCGAAGGCGATGCACTGTTCGGGGCGGGCGCCGAGGAGGTGCGCTCCTGCGAGGTAGCCGTCGGGGGCAGGCTTGCCGTTGGGGTAGTCTTCCCCGCCGACGTAGCCCTTCACGTAGGGGGCGAGTTCCAGCTTCTTGATGACGGCGGCGATGCGTTCCCGCGTGGAACCCGTGACGATGCCCACGGCGTACCCTTCTGTGGCGAGGCGCTTGAGGAGTGTCACGGAGCCAGGTATGGAGATGTCGCGCGTCGCTGTCACACGTTCGTAATAGGCGACGGTGAAAGCCTCCATCTCCTGGATGGTCGGGTAGGCGTCGGGCCAGCGTGAGTGGATGTCGCGGTATATTTCCTTCCAGGCGCGTCCGTATTCGATGCGGGTCACGTCTTCGATGGTGACCTGAATCCCCTTGGCCGCAAGGGCGGCCTGGATGGCCTCGATCCAGATGGTCTCTGAATCGATGAGGGTGCCGTCCAGGTCGAAGAGGCAGGTGGTGATATCAGTACGGGGCATGGTAGGAACGTTGTGCGAACTCGTAGCTTTCAAGGTTGCCGATGTCGTAGCGCCGTCCAGGCATCTCCATCGCATGGACGGGGGAGACGGTGGAAAGCCAGGCGATATAGCTGCCAGGCGCGTCATAGCCGCAGCCTGCCGCGAGACCTTGCTTGACCTTCGCCACGTCCTCCTTCACGAAGTAGTAGAAGGGCGGGCAGCACCAGTTGCTGGCTGGTTCGGCGGGCTTCTCGGTCATGGAGATGATGCGGTCGTTGTCATCGATGGTGGCGACACCCGACTTGCGCAGGCGCGCGGTGTCTGCCTCCCAGTAGCGCATGACGCAGGAGGTTTTCTTGCGGCGCGTGTAGTCGAGGAAGGTCTGGAGGCTAAAGTCAAGCAGGTTGTCTCCCGCAACCACGAGGAGTTCCTCATCGAGCTTGCAGGTATCGATGGCGAGCGCGATGTCGCGCACGGCGCCGATGCGGTTCTCGTTGGAGGTGGTGCCGTCGTCGATGACGGTGATGGAGCCACCGTGGAGTCTCTGGGACCAGTCGTGGAAGTGGTGTGCGAACTTGTGGTTCGAGATGGCGATGAACTGGTCGATGTCGCCACCTCGCTTCAGGTCGTCGATGAGCCAGTCGAGGATGCTCTTTCCCTGTACCTCAAGCAAGGGCTTCGGGAAGTTTTCCGTGAGGGGGTAGAGGCGGGTGGCATATCCCGCTGCTAGAAATAGGCATTTCATTTGTTACTCTCCTGTTTGGTACGCGAGGCCGTCGGCGGTGTCGCAGATGTGGACGGAGAACTTGCCTGCCAGTTCGGGATAGACTGCCAAGTACTCGCGTGTGAGCTTCTCCGTGATGCTCTCCGCCGCGTCAGGGTGGATGATGGCCATGCAGCAGCCCTTGAAGCCAGCACCAGAGAAGCGCCCGCCGAGGATGCCCTCGGTCTTCACCATGATGTCATAGATGGTCTTCATCTGGGGGCAACCCGTTTCCCAGTAGTCGATGGTGGAGCGTCCGCTCTCGAAAGAGATTCGCCCGAATTCCTTGATGTCGCCTTTTTGCCAGGCTGCAACGGCCTGCTCGACGCGGTTCATCTCGCCAAAGCAGTGCTCGGCACGGCGCCGCCAGGGGAGGGGAAGGCGGTCCTTGTACGCCTCGAAAACCTCCTGCGGGATGTCGCGCAGGTTGGTTTCAGCGAGCTTTCCGTATGGGAGGCCCGCGTATGCAAGCAGGGCATAGCCCGCGCTGCGGCACTCATCGACGCGCATGTTGTACTGCGTGCCCGCGAGCGACCTGTCCAGCCCCGAGAAGAAAATGGCGATTTTGAAGGGGGGCATGCTGCTTGGCTTCGGCAGCAGCCGGTAGGAGGCGTCCTTTGTGTCCAGCCAGAGCAGGTTGTCCTTTTTGCAGAGGACCTCGCAACTCTGGTCCAGGGTTCCGCAGTTGACCCCGACATACTGGTTCTCCGCCATCTGCGCCAGCTCAATCATTTCGCCTGGCGGGAGCTGCAGCTCGTTCACGCAGCATAGTGCCTGCAAAAACGCAAGAATGACGGCAGCGGATGAGGAGATGCCCCCCGTGGGCAGCGTCCCCTCGATGACACCAGTCAGGCCATGCTTCAACGGGTGGTGCTTGTTCAGTACGAATGCTGCTCCGCGCAGGTGGTCAGCCCAGTCGTTCTGCTTCTGCTTGGGTATCTCCGATATGCGGAACTGGTGGCGTTCTGCGAAGTTAAGCGAACTCAGTTCGACCAGCTCGTCGCTTTGCGGGGTGTATGCGATGTGGATTCCTCTGTCTAGCGCAAAGCCTGTCACCTTGCCGCGCTGATGGTCGATATGCGCTCCCACAGGGCAGACGCGGTATGGGCAGAAGGCGACCGCCTCCGCTTCTCTATGGTAAATCTCCTGGTATTTTTCTTTGGCGTTCATGGTATATCTTTCTCGCTGTTTTGTCGGTGTCTTTTTCTCCACACTACAATGTAATATGGGCTTTCGTTCATTCAAGCAGGTTTGTCAAAAAAAGGCGCGGGTTCATGACGCGCGGGGCATGGAGAGGCGCGGCATGAAGAAGCGCGGGCTCCGCCCCGCGCGTGAACGCGGCATGGAGAGGCGCGGCATGAAGAAGCGCGGGCTCAGCCCCGCGCGCAGTGCGGCATGAAGAAGCGCGGGCTCTGTCCCGCGC
>JAFTAC010000005.1 GCA_017458805.1 Victivallales bacterium
GCCGCACGCTCGGAAGGAGCGTGCGGTCAGGACGAGCGCGAAGCGGTTGTCAGTCGATGGGCGACCACTTGGCGATGGGGTCGTTGTGGACGAGGGTCTTCTTCTTGCCCATGATGGCGGCGACCTCTTTCTCGATGGCGGCGACGCCGGCGGCGGTGGCCTGGACCTCAAGCGTCAGGTCGATGGTGTAGGTCTGCTGCGGCGCGAGGGTGAGCACGCGGCCCTTCTTGCGCTCGAAGCACTTGTTGTTCGGGTAGTTGACGGCGGGCTCCATGCCTGTGACATAGCCCTCGTTCATGCCCGTGGTGTGCTTCCACTGGCAGAAGCTGGGGAGCTGCTTCTTGTTGAAGCGCATGACAACGCCCTTGTCGCCCTTCTTGTTGCGGATCATGGATAGGGTGGAGCCGTCCTTCTTGGCGGCCATCTCCAGGTAGTTGCCCTGCTCGACATAGCCAGCCTCGGGGGCCTTGTAGGTGTCCCAGGTCTTGATGTCCTCGGCGGCGCGCGGGTCGCGCGGTGCGACTTCGATGGCGGGGCAGACCAGCTTCGAGCCAGCCTCCAGGAAGGGCTGTCCGAAGTTGCAGTGGTAGAGCATCTCGAACTCCGTGGGGGAGTCGGCCCAGTTGGTCACTTCGTCCTTGATGTCAACCTTGTTGCTTCCGACGATGGTCGTGAAGGTGCTGACCAGGCGGTATTGCGGGCAGAAGCAGCGCGCCTCATCCACGATGCCCTTCACAATAATCTTCGTGTTGGCGCCATCGGGCACAATAGTCACTTCGACGTAGTTGGCGGGGAGGTTGGCGATGTTGCCGTGGAGGCTCAGCATCACTTCGGAGAGGTTGCCGTTGTTGTCGATGACGGAGTCGATGCCAGGCGCACCATTGGAGTTCAGGCCGCAGCGGACGATGCACTCGTTGAAGCCCTTGAGCCAGCCGAGGCCGCCCTGTTCCAGCGTGTTTATGAACATCGGGTTCACGGGATACTTCGCAGGGGAATCCCAGCCCAGGGAGCAGCCGTCGCAGCTGCCGCGCCAGAGGCCCATGCCGCGGGTGGGAATCACGGTGAAGGAGAGCCTGCCGTTGTTGACTTCGATGATGTCAACACCGTCGGAGAGGCCGCCCTTGAGGCGCGTCTTGACCACAGACCAGTTGCCGCTGCAGCTGCAATGCAGCAAGGTGGGGTCAATCACGCAGTTCTCAACATAGACGCGCTTGGAATTGTCCGTCAGCACCCATTTCATTTCTTCGCTCATTGTCGCTCCTTTTTTTGTTTTTTCCTTACAAAACACGTTTCACGAAAAAGAAAGTCGTGTATATTATAGTTGTTTTTATCGATTTCGCCAATCGACAATGCGTTGAAGAGTATATTTTTTTAGACAAAACTGCCATGACACTCAATTTATCACAGATTCTCCAGGAAAGGCTCCTGGTTTTCGATGGTGCGATGGGGACGGAACTTTACGCGAGGCACGTCTTCACCAACAGAAGCTATGACGAGGTCTGCCTTTCCACGCCAAAGCTGGTCAGCGCCATCCATGAGGACTACGTGAAGGCGGGGGCAGACGTGCTCACCACCAACTCCTTCGGCGCCAACGCCATCTCCCTCAAGCAATTCGGCCTGATGGACAAGGCGAAGCAAATCAACCTCGCCGCCGCGCAGCTCGCACGCGCCGCAGCCGACGGCTGTAAGGATCGCAAGATTCTCGTGGCAGGCTCCATCGGCCCCATCTTCACCCTGACTGGCACCCGCGAAACCCGCATACAGGCACTAGCCGACCAGGCGAAGGCCCTCCTGGAAGGCGGAGTCGATTTCATCATCTTCGAGACCCTCCCCAGCCGCGACACAGCCATGGAGGCCTCCATGGCCATGCAAGGCATCGACGCGCCGTTCGTGCTCTCCTTCTCCATCCCCGAGGAGGGCGATTTGGCCGCCGTCGTCCGCCAGCGCCTGGCGTGGTGGTCCTTAAATCCGTTTCAGGTTCCGAAGGCGTTTTTGAGGGATTTGGGCGTAAATGAGACCGCGCATAGTGACTATGTAAGGAAGCATTTACATCAAAATGACCAAAAAGGACAGGAAGATGTAACGGATTTAGGGAACACCACGCACCCCCCCTTCGAGGGACTGCCGCAGCCAGCCGCTCTGGGCCTCAACTGCGGCACAGGGCCCGACACCATGCTGACCGCCCTGGAGCACGCCGTCAAGGTCACAAGCCTCCCGCTCATCGTGCAGCCCAATGCGGGCGTGCCACGGATGCGCGACGGGCGCCAGCTCTACCTCTGCTCTCCCGAATACCTCTTCACCTATGCGCAGCGCTACATCAGCCTGGGCGCACGTGCCATCGGCGGCTGCTGCGGCACCACCCCCGCCCACATTGCGGAGCTGGCGCGCGCCCTGAAGCCCTTTGCAAAGGCCCTTCACAACGCCCCCGTCATCCAGGTCAAGGAGGACGGAGCCGCCATGGTTCCTGAAAAGCCCCTTGCCGAACGCTCCAAGCTCGGCTACAAGCTGGCCAACCACCAGTGGATAACCACCGTCGAGCTCACGCCGCCCAACAGCTGGCAGACCGACAAGGTCATCGAGAAGGCCATACTCTGCCGCGAGCACGACATCGACACGCTCAACATCCCCGACGGTCCACGCGCCAGCCCGCGCCTCTCCGCCCTGGTCACAGGCATGCTTGTGCAGCAGCAGGCGGGCATTGAGGCCGTCGTCCACATCTGCGGACGCGACCGCAACATGATCGCCCTGCAGTCCGACATGCTTGGCGCCGCCGCCTGCGGCCTCCGCAACTTCCTGCTCATCACGGGCGACCCGCCCAAGCTGGGCAACTACAGCTTTGCATCGGGCGTGTTTGACACCGACTCCATCGGCCTTGTCCGCCTCCAGAAGCATCTGAACGGCGGCATCGACCTTGGCGGGCAGCCCGTCAAGCCCGCCACGGAGGCGGTGGTCGGCGTCGGAGCCGACCCCAATGCCCTGGACTTCGACCGCGAAGTCAGCCGCACGCGCGAAAAGGTTGCTGCAGGAGCGGACTACATCACCACGCAGCCCGTTTTCGACCCGCAGGCTCTTTTCCGTTTTATGGACGCCATCAGCGACTTGAACATCCCCGTCCTTGCGGGCATCTGGCCATTGGTCAGCTACCGCAATGCGGAGTTCATGCGCAACGAGGTGCCAGGCGTGGTCGTGCCTGATGCGATTATGAAACGCATGGCGGAGGCCTCCAACGACGAGCAGCTCGCCACTGGCGTCAAAATCGCGCAGGAGGCGATTGAGGCAGTGCGTTCCCGCGTGGCGGGCGTGCAGGTCAGCGCCCCCTTCGGTCGCGTGCAGGTCGCCTTCGACGTGCTGCAGAAATGAACACGGTGCCCGACGACATAAAGGGCATCTGGCAGGACACGCCCGACTTGCATGCGGCAGCAGCAGAGCGGGAGGAGCTGCGCAAGATGCGTCCCGTTTTGGAACTCCGCGCCAACGCCACCGCCACCATACGGGAGTTCTTCAAGAACCTGGGGTTTCTGGAGGTGTTCACGCCCGTGCGCATCCCGACACCCGCGCTTGAGGACTATATCGAGGCTGTCCCGTCAGGCGACGAATGGCTGCGCACCTCCCCCGAATTCCATATCAAGCGGCTGATTGCCGCAGGCTACGGCAAGGTTTTCCAGACAGGACCCTGCTTCCGCAGCGAGGAGCATGGTACTCGCCACCTCATCGAGTTCACGATGCTGGAGTGGTACCGCACCAACGCCGACTGGCTGGACGTACTTGCCGACGCAGAAAAACTGCTGGCCTTCACAGCCAAAGAGGTCCTCGGAACCACCGTCTGCCATTTTCGAGAGCAGGAGATTGACCTTGCGCTCCCATGGGAACGCATCACCGTCCAGGAGGCCTTCAACCACTTCGCCAGCAGGGATTTGGATGAATGCATCGCGCAGGGAACCTTCGAAGAGGTGCTTTGCGAGGCCGTCGAGCCTCACCTCGGGGTGAATGGATGCCCCACCGCCCTCACGGAGTATCCGCTCGCGTGCAGCGGCCTCTCTGCGCAGATTCCAGGCAAACCCGACCGCGTGGAGCGCTGGGAGGTCTATGTCGCAGGCCTTGAGCTGGGCAACGCATGCACGGAACTGGCGGAACCGCAGGAACAGACGCGGCGCTTCATCGAATGCACGCGCCTCCGTGCCCGCGAGCACCGCGACATCTACAAACTCGACCAGCCCTTTCTGGACGCCATCCGCCTGGGCTTCCCCCAGACCGCTGGCGTCGCCATCGGCCTGGACAGGCTTTTCATGCTCCTCGGCAACCTTGATGACATCGCCCGCACCAACGCCTTTCTGTAGCCTATGCTCTCTCTCCTCCCCATAGCCGAAATGGCGTTGAGCAAGCAGTCGCTTGTGCAGGACCTGGCCGCCGTGATGCTGGTGGCGGGCCTTTTCGCGGCGCTCTTCCACTACCTTGGGTGGCCCAAGGTCATCGGCTACATTGCAGCGGGCACCGTGATGGGGCTGCCGAACATCAAGGGGTTCCTCATCGCCAGCGAAAACAGCGTGAACGTCCTTGCCAACCTCGGCATCATCTTCCTCATGTTCACGATGGGGCTGGAGCTGAACATCCGCAAACTGCGAAAAATCGGGGGCATGGTCTTCCCCACCGCCGCGTATGACTTGGCGGCCATGCTTCTAATCGGCTATGCGACAGGCACCTACATACTTGGCTGGGGCTTTCTGCCAAGCATCTTCCTTGGAGCCGTCCTCTGCGATTCCTCCACGACGCTTCTCGCCAAGAGCCTCGAAGAGATGGGCTGCACCAAGGAGTATTTCGCCTCCATCATCTTCGGCACCACCCTCTCCGAGGACATCCTGACCATCGGCGTGATGGCCATTCTGACAGGTCTTGCGATTACAGGGCAGTTCCAGGCTGCGGAACTCGGAAAGCAGCTCTGCCTTCTTGTGATGTTCCTGACGGGTGTGCTTGTCTTCGGCTTCCTCATGCTTCCCAGGTTCCTCAACAGAATTCGCCAGATGAGGGACGAGGAGACGCTGCTCATCATCATCCTCGGCATCTGCTTCGGCATCGCCTTCATCGCCGAGAAGATGCAGTTCAGCCTCGCCCTCGGCGCGTTTTTGGTCGGCGCCGTCGTGGCGGAGTCCAGTGTCTCGCATCGCGTCCATGAACACACTGCCGCCCTTAAGCACACCTTCTCCGCCGTCTTCTTCGTCACCATCGGGCTGATGGTGGATTTGCATCAGATGTGGGACAATTTGCTGGTCATCCTGTTGCTTTCCCTTATCGTGGTGGCAGGCAAGACGGCCAACTGCATGGTCGCCTCCTACATCACGGGCCTCTCCCACAAGGACGCCATCAAGACGGGCATCGGCCTCGCGCAGATCGGCGACTTCGCCTATCTTGTCGCCCTGCTGGGCATCGAGCTATGCAACAAGGCAGATCCCTATCCCAAGATGTACCAGCTGGCCGTCGGTGTCTCCGTCATCACCACGCTTGTCAACCCCTTCCTGCTGAAGGCCTCGCAGCCATTCTCCGAATGGCTCGACAGGAAAATGCCAGCGCGTCTGCGTCATGCCCTTGAGAGCTACACGCTCTGGATGCAACGCACAGGACGCCAGGTAAAAAAGAGCACCATTTCCCCTTACTTCAAGCGCAATGCCATCCTGTATGTGACCAATTTGCTGCTTCTTGCGGTCATCTTCGCCGTGGCGCACTACCTGCAAGGCAAGGAGGAGCTCTGGAAGGCCATGCCGACATTCCTTTCACGGCATCGCTCCATGCTGCTCTGGCTGCTGAGCTGTCTCTTCAGCTTCCCCATCTTCGCAGGCGTCTATATCAACGTCCGCAGGCTGGCGGAAGGGCTAGGGAAAGCCACCCATACCATCGACATCCCAAGCATCGCGCAGCCGATGGAGAAGATAACAAACATCATTGTCACCATCATCCTGATGTCCCTTGTGACCATTGAATTCACGGCATTAAGCATCCTGTTGATACCCAGCATATTCGAGATGGTCTGCATTCTTGTGTGCTATGTCGTCATCGGTGTTATCTGGTGGAAGCGAATCCAGCCGAAGGTCCTTGAGACCCAGGAGAATCTCCAGATGGTCTTCGACCGAGAGGATGCACCGCCGCCCGCAACCGAAACGCTTTCCAACATCGTCCAAAAGCTGCCGATACCCGACCAGTCGGGAGCCATCGGCAGAACCATCGCCGCGCTTCGCCTGCGCAACAGAACAGGCGTCACCATCACGAAAATCCTCCGTCTTGACGGCGAAGCCATCTTGAACCCAGGTCCGCGCACGCTTATTCAAAAGGGAGACACCCTTTTCCTGCTTGCCAGCGAGGAGCAACTGAAGAGCACCGAAGAGTTTTTCAGCAAGAAGGATTTTGAAGAATCGCCGATGGACACCATAGCTGGCATGCTCTCCGTTCAGCTATTCTCCATTCACATCCCCGCCAATGGCTTCGCCTGCGGAAAATCCATGAAGGAGCTGCGTTTCCGCAATGCCACAGGCGCCAACGTGGTAAAAATCATCCCCAAGGACGCGCCGCCAACGGAGTTTCCAGACCCCGACCGCTGTTTCCAGCCAGACGACAAGGTCACCGTCTTCTGCACAGCGCAACAACTGGAGCTTGCACGGAAGCTATTGATTGAGGGACTGCCTCAATGAACAATAAGTTTGAATACACCCTCCATCCCATCGGCTTCTTCTCGTGCCAGCAGGAATACACCTACGATGTGCCACGGCAGGGGGTCCTTGCACACGACAACACTGGCATTATCACGCTCCTGCCCGAATACGAAAACACTCTCTACAGGCTGGACTCCTTTTCCCACATCTGGGAGGTTTTCCTCTTCCATCAGAACACCACCTGGAAGCCAATGGTGCTGCCTCCACGCCACACCACCCACAAAGTTGGCGTTTTCGCCTCACGCTCGCCATATAGACCATCGCGCATCGGTCTCTCATGCGTGAAGCTGGATACCGTCAAAGGACGCTCCATCACCATCTCCTCCCACGATTTGCTGGATGGCACACCCATCCTTGACATCAAGCCATACCTGCCATACGCCGACTCCTTCCCAGACGCATCCCCTGGCTGGACTGCCGAAGGAGACGAGCAAAGCTATACCATCGCCTATTCGCCTTTGGCAGAACGCCAGCTGGAGTGGCTGGCCGCCAACGGCGTCCCTTGTCTCCGCGACTTCATCCAGGACCGCCTCTCCCTCGACCCCCTGGATGCATCGCGCAACCGTCTCTGCCCAGACCTGGACGGCTCCCACGTCCTCGCCTACCGCACCTGGCGCGTCCTGTTCAAACTAGAGGCACCCCCTGCCTTCCGCCTTCTCGTGCGTGAAATCCGCTCTGGCTATTCATTGGAAGACCTTGCTTCCCCAGAGGACAAGTACGGCGACAAGGAAACCCATCGGCAATTCGCGGCCTCCCTCTGTCAGGAGGTGTAAGCTGATTCCCGGGGCTAAAGGTGCTGTTGCACACATTCTTAGATTCATCTTTCTAATAGACCAAAGCCCCCGGCTACAGTTTTGCCCCCTTCCTTCCAACAACACCGTTTTAACATAAAAATTTTGGCTATGTTCGCCAGAAGTGTTGCTTTGTGCTCAACTCTTCGCAGAGATTTTTACGATTTTTCCTACTCATCCAGGACACTGGCAACACATCTGGCGAACATAGCCAAAATTTTAGTTAGTTGAGTTGTATTTTCCCCATGAGCGGTTAAATTGTGATTAAGTATTAACCACCTATGAATTATAAGCTTCAATTATAATAAAAAGATGGAACATCAACTCAAAAAGCATTTTGAACTCTATCATGGCAACGTGGCAGATGTATATAAGAATTGGCCATCGCCTGATCTAATCATATCTGATGGAGCATACGGAGTACGTGGCTTCAATGGAGACACAACAGACACTTCTGGTCTGTGTGACTGGTATCATCCCCATCTTCTTATTTGGTCCAAGATGGCAAAACCATCTACCAGTCTTTGGTTCTGGAACACTGAGGTCGGCTGGGCAACTGTCCATCCTTTATTGCTGGCAACGGGATGGGAATATGTTCAGTTGGCAGTATGGAACAAAGGATTGGCGCACATTGCAGGAAATGTCAACGGTCAGACCATACGGCAACTTCCTATTGTCACGGAGGTTGCGGCACTTTATCGACGTAAGGTGTTTCTTAATACAGGAGATGGGCAGACCCTGGACGTGAAAAGCTGGCTTCGAGCAGAATGGCAAAGAAGTGGATTGCCAATGAACAAAGCAAATGAGGCTTGCAGAGTCAAAAGCGCTGCCACCCGAAAATACCTTACGGCAGATTGGCTGTGGTATTGGCCACCTGGCGAAGCTGTCGAAAGCATGGCTGTGTATTGTTCACAATTTGGAAAACCAACAGAATGGCCTTATTTTTCATTGGATGGAAAAGCACCTTTGAAAGCAAATGCCTGGGATGCCCTGCGTGCAATCTGGAATCACAAAAACGGCATAACCAATGTTTGGAATCGACCACCTTTATCAGACGCAGAACGTCTAAAAGGCACGATGGAACGCAGTGCTCCAAGAACCAGCAAGCCAACCAGGTTTTCTGCTGCGCACCTGAATCAAAAACCACTTGATTTGATGCTTATTCAAATTGATTCCACAACAAGGCAAGGGGATGTCGTTTGGGAACCCTTTGGCGGATTGGCTTCTGCCTCAGTCGCATCTGTGCTACTAGGAAGAAATCCTTATGTGGCAGAGACAGATGATACGTTTGCTAAATTGGCTAAATCACGCCTTGAAGAAGCCAGCAACTATTTTGAGAAACATGGCATATACCAGGAGACTTGAATATGACAAAACACTATGAATTGCCTGATAATGATGAAAGAACAATCCTTCGTGAAGGTGTTATTCGTGCCTTGCAGGCCGTGCCAATGCACTTTACTTCCCCCATAAACATAGAAGGACTATCTGCAATTGACCTCTTTTCACTAAACACTCTTTTAGGAGGGGCTATCGAATCCCAAACAGTTGCAACGATGAACGCTATGCGCTCGATTTGGGATCCAGAGGGAAAGTGGATTAATTATGAATTTAGGCGATATGCCGAGAGTTTTCCAGATGTGAGACTTGAATGCAACAATGGTGGTGAACAACCATTGATAGGCATAGAGTTAAAAGGCTGGTATTTGCTTGCAAAGGAGTGTGAGCCATCGTTCAGGTTTCGTGCTTCAGCAGATGCCATGACTGTCTGGGATCTGATAGCAGTGTTTCCCTGGTCTTTGTCAAATGTTATATCAGGCTCGCCTATTCTCAAAAGTCCATATATCGAACAAGCAAAATATGCAGCCGATATGCGAACATACTACTGGGAGCATCGAAGTGCTAAAGCACAGAAGGTTCAACATCCAGAAACACATCCTTACCCAGAGCCTGGAAGTAGCTATTCAGATAACGTGAATGATGATAATGGTGGTAATTTTGGACGTATAGCCCGTGTCAATGGCTTGATGGATTCCTGGGTGAATGAATCGTTGAAAACGCCCTTGGCTGGTATTGACGCAAGATGGTGGATACAATTCTTCAAATTGTTTGCTGAACGAGGAAACGAGGATATGATTCGCTCCTGGTTTGCAAATCTGGCCAAGAATTTGCATCCAAGTACAGAGTGGGCCGACGAGCTGTTCAACTATGTGCTAAAACTCCGAGAAATGTGAGGTAATTTCAAAACTAGCGCGAAATGCGCCCATTTCCCAGCGCATCGCGTTGGGACTATTGAAATTACTAATATCCCCCCGATAATTTTGCAACAATCCAACTTGTTTTTTTCCTTTTCATCCGTATAATTTTACAAAAAGGATGATAGATTTATGTCACCCCGTATTATGGAGGCCAAAAGCTATGAAAAGAAAACCCTTCACATTAATCGAGCTTCTCGTCGTCATCGCCATCATCGCAATCCTGGCTGCCATGCTGCTGCCCGCCTTGAGCAAGGCGCGTGCGAAGGCACGGGATGTAAGCTGCAAGAACAACCTCAAGCAACTTGCCCTTGCCCTCAACCTCTATGTGTCGGACAATGATGACTTTGCATGCTGGGGCTATCACCCCATTACCATAAACTATTACTTGTATCCCTATATTCTGGGAGCATACGACAAATCGGGGCATTCCACGACGAACCCCATCATCCAGGGCACCTACCAGTGTCCGTCCGCCCGTTACCGCTATGTCTATAGCAGCGACTGCATCCAGAGCTGCTACGGCTACAACGGCGCAGCAGTCAATACGAGCAAAGCCAGGGTCTTCGGTTACGTCGGCTCCTACGAGGTCCAGCCTGGCAAGGTTATTATGCAGCATCCCTCCCAGACCTGGTTTCTGGCGGATGGACGCCTTAACATCGGCGTCAGTAATACCAACGGTGCCAGCTGGGACGGCAGCAGCTACCCCAATGCAGCCCCTGGTGCTGACACCACCGAGGATGTGCAAGTCCGCCACGGCAACGGTCTCAACCTGAGCTTCAGCGACGGACACGTCGAGCAGAGAGTCGTTAGAGGCCTCCACGCAAACACC
>JAFTAC010000328.1 GCA_017458805.1 Victivallales bacterium
CGTTCATGTATGGCTCCAGCAAGGGCAACGCCAACAACCACATGGACCGCGAGTAACCTAGACCCTCCCACTCATGTTTATGAAAAGCGCCGTTTTCCGTTTTGAAACGGCGCTCTTTTTTTGTTTCAGAACACCGAGCACGTGCCCGATACCTCTACCCCTAAGAACCCAAGCAGCCCATTTTCAAAAACAAGCCCAGCCGCTCCATCCTTCAGAAGCGTGCAAGTGGCCTCTAGTATCTTTTCACCATCGAAGAAGCCGCTGACGACGTCGCCTTGGCAAAACAACTTGAGGGTATGGATTTCCCCAAGAGGCCAGCTGCAGGGGACCTCTGCCAAAATTGTCTCGCCATAATACTGCAGAGCTAGAACAAGAAGATTGCCACGGCGCGTAAGAGAAATATATCGCTGCAAGCCTTGGAAACGGCAGATTAGACCAGCCTGGTCTGCCAGATGGACGCAGAGAGGTGCTTCTATGCTCTGATCCTTCCAGTATCGGTTTCCCGTATAGGCATATCCCTTGCCCTGGTTCTTCCCAAGATAGAGCAACTTTTCTCTGTCTTCGCTGAACGCACCTCGTGCAAAATCATAGTCCGTTATCCAGCCTGCAAAGGACAACTCATGCAGCCGTATGGCGGAAACCTTGTAGTGAAATGGCACATTCTCTTGCAAATCAATGCACTGGAGTGTGATGATGCCTTCACACCGCCCTGCCCCGTTGATTTCAATTCCCAGACTGGCAACAGGAATGGCGTCAAGCTCGGGTACGGTCATTTCGAGTTGCATACCTGTTGCAAGCGGCATCTTCTTCGAATAGATCAGTTTGGTTTCAGCATCACTGCCGACACGCATAAAAAGAGCCACTGTGGGAGTGGAGACCGTGGAAGTGCAGTCGCCCAGTGTCACCTTGGCATGCATTCCAGGATAAAGTTTCCCAGTACCAACGACATGGTAGCCCGATTTCGTCTTTGGAGGCAGCATGGGCGCAGATATGCGCACAACACCTCCGATTGGGATGCTGTAGTGGAAAGCAAGAGACCCCCTTGCAGGAAGCTGTTCCACCTTCGCCCCACGGGCCGTTGCCTCCGCCATAAAACCCTGTACTGCACCAGGTGCGTTAAAATCAAACCAGTGGTGTGACGACGATGTCTCATCATCGCCATTCTTCTCTTGCCACCCCATAATCTTCCGTCCGATACGCGCGATGCGGCGCGCCTCTGTGAGGCAGTCCGTCACCGCATTAGTGCCGTCAGCCGTCGGAAGGATGATACGGTCTGCGAAAGGCGTGCGGAAATCATACGTTCGGCAAATGCCCTCCAGCCCCACAATTAGTGCCATCAGGCAGCCGACATTTGCGGAATTGCAGTCCGTATCCCATCCACTGGTGTTGACGATGGAGAGTGCCTTGTGGAAATCATCTGGCGCATAGCTCCACGCCATCACCATCAAGGCATGGTTGGGGATGACATGGCAGTTGCCGCCGTATGTGTCATAACCATAAAACTGGCGGATGCAGTCGTATGTCTTGCGCCAGTCGCCATCCTCTTTGCACCAGGTTCGCACATCATGATGCAACTTGGCCACCACAGAATCCTGTGGAATGAAGGAGACGCCGATGTCCAGCAGTTTTTCCATGTTCTTCTCTTCGAAGGCAGCAGCTTCCATAGCCGCCACCACTATGGCGGCATTAACGGCCTCGCCATCATGGGAGACGCGCGCGGCCCTGCTCGCCAGTTTTGCCGCCAGGGCAGGCTGTCCTGGGCAGACAAGCCCGAAGCCATCGATGAAAATCTGTGCGCCAATCTGTTCGGCAACGGTCTTACCATTGAGTTCCATAGAGCCAGACTTCGGTGAAGGAATACCTGCCTTCAGTCGTAGATAGGCTGTGTGTTCCGTTGAATGCCCCATTCCTCCCCACCAGAGTATGGTCTTGTTTTCAATTAGATAGTTCAACCACGTCTTGCCAAAGAAATCCTCTGGCGTGTCGGCGTACAACCCCGAATCCTCGAGGGCACGCACAAATGTCAACGTGCCTGAAATATCATCATCGGAAACAACCAGTGGCACTCCCTGGTCCTCATGGACATAGTGGTCAATCAGCCCCCACTTTTCCTCGATGCGCTCCTTGCTCCAGCCTTCAAACGGACGGCCAAGATAGACGCCGATGACCTTGCCCAACACTCCTGCATAGACCTGGGTTTCGTATGATTGTTCAAGTTGTGTATGGTTCATTTGAGGTTATCTTTGAATCGTTATCAGTTCCTTCAGTCTTCTCAAGAGGCGTTCCAATTCGGAATCGGGGCATGAAGCCCCCGTCAAAACACCAATGCGCTTCGCCTTTAGAATCGGTTCATTCGATGTTGATTGCCAACGTTGCTCAAATGGCTGGAAATGGCGCACGCTTTCTGTCTGCAAATCCTGCTCAGACTGCACAAAGAAGCAACGCTCTTTGCCTAGCCTCTCCACCGCCTTGCGGTAGAGCTGGGTGGTGTTGCTACTGTCCGTCCCTCCCAAAACGATAATCACGTCACACCCTTTGGTGCATAGCTCCTGCGCGGCAGCCTGTCGTTCGCGCGTCGCCGTGCAAAGCGTTCCCGCCATATTCACCTTGCCTCTGTGCCATGCAGCCGTCTGCAAGATTTCCGCTATCTCGGCAGTTTCCGTGGAAAGCATGGTCGTCTGGTTCAGCAGGGTCCAGTCACATCTCGCCAGTTTTTCCGCATTGAAGAGACGTTCATCTGCAAGAGAGTGACAGTCCACCGCAAAACGCCTGGCCTCTTCCACCGTGGAAAGCAGCACACAGGCAGGCGCACTGCTCACAGCCCTGGACCATATACCATACGTTTCCTGATGGCCGTATTTGCCATGAATGATGACGGCATTTCCCCGCTCACCACCTTGTTTAGCCTCCATCCAGACTCGCCCGACAAAAGGACAAGTCGCATCAACAATCCTGCCATCCTCCGCAACAAACTTGCGCAGACGTCTGTCCTGTTCCAACGGCAGTCCAAACGCGGGGATGACAAAGATATCGTGAGGTGACGCCTTGTCAAAAACCTCCTCAGCGTTGGTGGAAACCTGTACGCCAGCCTTCGCAAAGGCCTCGTTTACAGCAGGGTTGTGAATCATTGCCCCCAGAAGCCATATAGGACGCTTCTCATCAAGTCCAGTCACGACATTGTTCAGCATCGTCACGGCCCTGTTGACACCTATGCAAAAACCAAATGCTTTTGGCAGCAAAACGGTACATGATGGAGAAACCTCAAAAACTCCCCCGCACTCACGAATGCTATCGACCAGCTCCGATGAAAATTGAGACACACCGCATTTCATTTTGCACCTTCCTTTGAAGGCAACGGCAGCTTCAGCCCACGCAAAGCACCTTGAAAATCCTCTGGAAGCGGCGCCGTCAACTTCATCTTCTTTCCCGTTCGCGGATGGGTAAAACTGATTTCGTAGGCGTGCAACATCTGACGCGCTGCCGCATACGGGGAGCATTGTGGCCGCCCCCCATAGAGGGCATCCCCTAGAAC
>JAFTAC010000329.1 GCA_017458805.1 Victivallales bacterium
ATCGCCCTGCAGCTCCATGCCTTCGTCAGGTATGTTTTTCACCTGTACGACAAGCATTGGGCAGGAAATGCTGCCTTCCTCTATTTTAAAATCATCTTCCATATATTATGATTCGACGGCGAGGACGCCGTCGCTACAATTCCGCATTTCAATGTGGAAAAGGAAATAAACGAGGGTATATTATAGCGAAATTTACTCAAAAGGCAAGGTGCTAACCCATAAATTAGTGGGAGAAGCGCCAGATTTAAACCAAAAGTCTCTATCAACAAAAGAGGTAAAGAAGAATGGAATTCAAGGACATCAAGGCCCCCGAAGTGAAGTCTTGGCTTCAGCAGTGGATCGATCTTTGCACACCTGACCAGGTGGTAATCTGCGATGGCTCACAGAAGCAGTATGACGAAATTGCCAACCTCATGGTGAAGACGGGCGCATTCATAAAGTTGGACAAGCCTGCAAACTCATACTATGCTCGTTCCGACAAGAGCGACGTGGCACGTGTCGAGAGCCGTACATACATCTGCTCCGAGAAAGAAGAGGATGCAGGCCCCACGAACCACTGGAAGGCACCAGCCGAAATGAAGGCCGAGTTCAACGAACTCTTCAAGGGCGCCATGGTTGGCAGGACAATGTATGTGATCCCATTCAGCATGGGCCCAGTTGAATCCCCAATCGCCAAGTACGGCATTGAAATCACGGACAGCCCATACGTGGTATGCAACATGGTCATCATGACACGTGTCAGCACCATCATTTTGGACAAGATTGCCGCTGGTTCCGAATACGTGAAGTGCGTCCACTCGGTCGGTTATCCTCTGCCTGGCGACACGCCTGACATTCCATGGCCAAGCGCACCAGTGGAGAAGAAGTACATCACACACTTCCCCGAAACACGCGAAATCATCTCCTACGGCTCAGGCTATGGCGGCAACGCACTGTTGGGCAAGAAGTGCTTTGCTCTGCGTATTGCAACAGTCCAGGCGCGTGATGAGGGCTGGCTGGCAGAGCATATGCTCATCCTCAAGCTGACAAGCCCAGCGGGCGAAGTCAAGTACGTGGCAGCCGCATTCCCAAGCGCCTGCGGCAAGACAAACCTGGCCATGATGGAGCCAACCATTCCTGGCTGGAAAGTCCAGACCATCGGTGACGATATCGCATGGATGAAGTTCGGAGAAGACGGGCGCCTCTACGCCATCAACCCCGAAAACGGCTTCTTTGGCGTTGCGCCAGGAACCTCCATGAAGTCCAACCCCAATGCAATGCGCACCGTCAACAAGGGCAACAGCATCTTCACAAACACCGCTCTTACACCTGATGGTGGCGTGTGGTGGGAAGACCATGACGACAAGCCGGAGTTCCTCATTGACTGGCAGCGCCGCCCATGGACACCTGACATGAAGGGACCCGATGGCAAGACCAAGAAGGCCGCACATCCAAATGCCCGTTTCACCACACCTGCCGCGCAGTGCCCCGTCATTGCCCCAGAGTGGGAAGACCCGAAGGGCGTTCCGATTTCCGCGTTCCTGTTCGGCGGTCGCCGCAAGACCGTGGTTCCTCTGGTGAACGAGGCACGTGACTGGGAGCACGGCGTGTTCCTGGGCTCCACTATGGCATCAGAAGTTACCGCCGCTGTTTTGGAAGGGCAGGGCAAGTTGCGTTTCGACCCATTCGCGATGCTGCCTTTCTGCGGCTACCACATGGGCGACTATTTCCAGCACTGGCTGAACATCGGCAAGAAGGCTGGCGCCAAACTGCCTAAGATATTCTACGTCAACTGGTTCCGCCGTGGTGAAGACGGACATTTCATGTGGCCAGGCTATGGCGACAACAGCCGCGTTCTCAAGTGGATCTTTGGCCGCTGCAACGGCACTGCCAAGGCTAAGGAAACCGCAATCGGCAATCTGCCCGCAGATGGCGAGCTGGATCTGACTGGTCTCAACATCCCAGAGGAAGACCAGAAGGCACTCTTCAGCGTGGATGTGGAAGGTTGGAAGGAAGTTCTCCCCGAAATCG
>JAFTAC010000330.1 GCA_017458805.1 Victivallales bacterium
GAAAACAACGGTGCTTCTCATGCGCGTCCGCAGCGTCATAAAGGACAAGAAAAATCCTGACCGCCAGCTCGTAGGAGAAGAAATGATATTCGTTGGATACAGAGGAAATATCGAGAATCACGAGTATCTCTCGCAGGAAGAAAGTAAAGCACTGTTCCTTACCGCCAGGGCATCTGGCAACATTGAGGCTGTTGCCCAAAAGCAGATTTTCGATCGTTCTACACAGTGGATAAATGACGAAAAAACCTTGCGGCTCCATACCGACGTCATTGCCCTTGTAAGGGCGCAGCATCTTGTTGAAGCCTTCTCGCAATATCGAACATACCTTACAGCTTCGGAGTATCAGGTGGTGGAGCCTGTTCTTCCAATGGACGTGATTGCGGCATTTGTTTTCATACCCAGAGTTTGATGAACCATGGATTACACTAGCATACACATATTCGGTCACTTACTTTCAGATGACATTCTCCATGCCGTCGAGCGGGACAGCGCACTCGTCGGAAACCGTGAGCAGGACTTTGGGCTTGACTCTTCGGTGCAGAATGCCATTGACTATGTTTGGAGTTCCCTAAGAAATGACTGGCGATACTTCAAGGAGCGCAGCATGGTCAATGACCCTTATGGCACACGACGCTCCCGTGACCTGATGGAGCGTTTCCTGACAAGTCTCGGATATGCTCTTTCGAGACAATCCAGTAATATTGTAATAAACGGCGTTGGTTATGACATAACTTATCTATGCGGCGATTTGAAGGATCTGCCCATCATCGTCATAGGAGACAGGACAGGTGACGCCGACATTGACACTCTGGACAAGTGTTCCCTCGACTACAGGGCAAAAGGTGCTCAGAGGAAGAAGTCGCCTCATGCCACGATGCTTGAATATCTGAGCAACACGGAGAACGTGTATGGCATTGTGGCCAACGGAAAGGTGCTCCGCGTCATCCGCAACACAGGGCAGCTTGTCAAACTGACATACATCGAGTTTGACCTTCAGCGTATGCTGGAGGAGGACAAATACACCGAGTTCTGTCTGATGTTCCGTCTGCTCCATTCGACACGTTTCCGCGTGTCGGGAGACGAGCCATGCGTGATTGAGCGCTACTTCAACATGAGCATCGAGAGCGGAAACCGCATTCGTGACGGCCTTTCGCAGGCTGTCCAGCGAGCCATGGAGACAATAGGCCGTGCCGCCATTCAGGGCAACGGCGTTGGCAACGAATCATTGCGCACCGCAATCGCGGAAGGTCTGCTTTCTCCTGAACGCTTCAACAAGGAGCTGATTCATTTCATCTACAGGCTGCTGTTCCTGTTCATCATCGAGGAGAGGAATCTTGTTTATCAAATTCCGTCTCCAGAACATCCAGACTACAAGAAACTCTGCAAGTTGCAGGAGATATACAAACAATATTACGCGGCATCAAGACTGCGCCAGAAGAGTGAACTGGCCTATCTGCGCCAGAAACAGTATAATGACCTTTGGGAAGGCTTGATGGACACGTTCCGCCTATTTGAGAACGAGGCTTTCGGCGAACCTCTTGGAATAAAGCCTCTTGGCGGTGTCTTGTTCAACTCAAAGACGTTGAGGTATCTTAAAGAGTGTGCCATCTCCAATGCCACGCTTCTGGAGGCATTCAGCGCATTGAATGAGTTCAGGGATGAGCGTCAGCAGTTGGTCAAGATAAACTACTCTTCTCTGGACGTGGAGGAGTTCGGCTCTGTCTATGAAGGCATCCTGGAAATGCGCTCGTATGTCAAACAAGGGATGACTCAAGATGCATGGGAGTTCGGTTATGTCGGTGGCCTTGACCGCCAGAGCACCAGCAGTTACTACACGCGCCCAGACCTTGTGCAGAGCCTCGTCAAGACAACGCTGGTTCCCGTCATTGAAAAGATGCTGACTGAGAATAAGACCACAGAGGAGAAAATCAAGGCTCTTCTGAACATGAAGGTCTGTGATGCAGCCAGTGGTTCAGGCCACATTGTTCTGGCCATGGCTCGCACAATCGCCTGGTATGTATGCACGCTCAGGACGGGTGAGGACAATCCCGCCTCGCTTGACTACCGCGAGGCATTGCGCGAGGTCATCCAGAGGTGCGTCTATGCGGTGGACGACAACCCCGATGCTGTCGAACTGTGCAAGGTGGTTCTCTGGATTGAAGGCTATTGTGCTGGCAAGCCTCGCTCGTTCCTTGACCACCATATCCGTTGTGGCAATTCTGTGGTCGGTATCACCAATCTTGACGTGCTCCTGGAAGGTGTGCCTAAGGAGGCTTTCAGCGCAGATAGCAGCGATGTCCTGCGCAGGATAAAAAGTGAAAACCAAGCCGCAATTGACGAAGCC
>JAFTAC010000036.1 GCA_017458805.1 Victivallales bacterium
GTGGTCTTGCCCGCGCCTGAGGCCCCCATAATGCAAAGCCATTCGCCAGCAGGCACGAAGAAATTGATGCCCTTCAGGACGGGCTCAGGCGGCGGAGGCGGCGTGGCATCCTCGATGATGCCCTCCTTGTCACTGCGCGGCGCAGGATAGGCAAAATAGAGATCCTTCACCTCAATGCCCTTGGTCATGGGCGACGGAAAGTCAACGGAGTTGGGCTTGTCGGCGATTTCAATCTTCTTGTCCAGCACGCTGACAACACGCAGAAGCGCAGTGCGGAGACGCTGCAGCACAAAGGAGAGCTGCGCGAACTCCAGAACAGGCTGGAAGAGGGTCATTGTGGTGCTGTGCAGGAACATCATGCGCCCCAAGGTCAGTTCGCCATCCAGCACCAACTTGCCGCCATAGAGGAAGATTGCGCAACTGCTCATGCTTGTCAGAATGCCTGCCTGGCGCCCCAGTCCCGCGCTGACGCGAAGGGCGGTCAGGTTGTCGCGGAGGGAACATGCAATCATTCGGTGGAAGTTGAGGAGTTCACCCTTCTCGCGGGCATACGCCTGAATTGCCTTGATGCCGTCAATCTTCTGGGTGACAAGACCATACAGGCAGGCGTTCGTGTGGCGCAGCTCAATGTTCAGACGGCGTATGAGGGGACGTCTATGACGATACATAAAGGCGTAGATGGGGGTGATGCCAAAGGCTATCAACGCCATCCGCCAGTCCTCGTAGAGCAAAACCGCCGCACCAACGATAATCATGGAGGTGCAGTGGGTGGCGCTCATGAAGAGCCCCATCATCTCCGCGCGCACAGAATCAACGTCAGAGAGAATACGCGAAAGCAGACGGCCAGGGCTCATCGACTGGTGGTAGGCCATGGACAAATCCAGCACCTTCTGGTGCATGTCTTCGCGGAGGCTCCCCGTGATGCCCTGCGCGACGATAATCTGCTGGCGTGTCGATAAGCGCGCCAGGAAGTTCAGCGCAATCTGAGTCCCCATATAGAAAAGCGCGATGATAAGCAGATGCCGTCCAGCCTCGGGTTCCCGTGCGCTGACACGGACGCCATTGTCGATTCTGCGCCCCATGCTGACTGTTGGACGGCTTCGCGACAGCCTCTCCCTGTCGGGCTGCCAAATCCTCTGGCGTTCACCGCTGGAAGAAAGTGTTTCCTGCTTCTTGTTATCCCCCTTGATGACCAGGATGTCATCGACAACGAGACGGTTGTAGAAGCTCATCAGATAGGTCGATGAGGAGTTGGTCGCCACGATGAGGATGCAGATAAGCAGCGACCAGCGTTTTGGCCAGGCATATTTTCTGATGAAGCGCCAATAGAGGGGCCAGTCCGTCCCCCGATCGTCGGGGATGAACTTCGGCGGGCGGAACGGTATGTTCCGATGGTGTTCCTTTATATGGTTGCTAAAGAAAAACATGCCTAGTCCTCGATGACGCCCTTGCCCATGTGCTTGGTGTAGAGCTCGCGATAGCGTCCATTTGGAATGGCCATGAGCTCGTCGTGAGTGCCGCGTTCCTGGATGTACCCCTTGTCAAGCAGGATAATCTGGTCGGCGTTCTTGATGGTGCTGAGGCGGTGCGCCACGACAAAGGAGGTGCGCCCCTCGAGAATCTTGTCCATGGCGCGCTGGATTGCCTGCTCGGAGTCGCTGTCCAGAGAGCTGGTGGCCTCGTCCATGATGAGGATAGCGGGGTCTGCGCAGATGGCGCGCGCGATGGTGATGCGCTGTTTCTGGCCAACGGAAAGCTCCACGCCAAAGTCGCCTACCAGCGTGTCATAGCCGTCTGGCAGCGTCATAATGAAGTCATGGATTTCAGCGGCCTTTGCGGCGTTGATGATTTCCTCATCAGAGGCAAGCGGCTTGCCGTAGCGGATGTTGTCCTTGATGCTCGTGCTGAACAGCAGGGACTCCTGGAGGACGATGCCGAACTGGCGCCTGAACTGGTGCAAATCAAGCTTCTTGATGTCGTGTCCGTCAATGAGCAGCTCGCCTCCTGTGATGTCATAGAAGCGCAGGATGAGGTTGAGGATGGTGGACTTTCCGCAGCCAGTCGGACCGATGAGGGCGGTGGTGTCGCCTGGCTTGCAGTGGATGGTGATGTCCTTTAGAACGGACTTTCCCTCCTCGTAGTGGAACTCCACGTTCTTGAAATCAACCTCGCCTCGCATCCTCGGGATTGGGATGGGGTTCGGGTCGTTCACCACTTCGGGGCGCTCGTCGAATATTTCAAAGAGGCGGTCTGTCGCGATGGCGACCTGCTGCAACTGGCTGATGAGGTTGGAGAAGCGGACGGCTGGTCCGAGCAGCTGCATGGCGTATGCGGTGAATGCGGTTACCTCGCCGTAGGTCAAGTCGCCCGTGATAATCATCCCGCAACCGAGGAAGAAGATGATGGAACGCCCCAGGTTGTGGATCAGGTTCACGTTCATGCCGAAGGTGTTGCCTGCGATGCCCTGCTCCTTCTCGAAGGCCATGGTGGTGTCGGACTGCTCCTTGAAGACGTTGTTCTCGCGTCCCTCAGCACCGAAGGTCTTGACCGCCATATTGGCGACCAGGCGGTTCTGGACGCCGCCCGACAGGCGGTCATACGCGCGGCGCGTGTTGCGGCTCGCCTGGATGATGGGCTGGATGGTGAACTTGTAGTTCAGCACAAACACGACAACCAGCAGAAACAGAACGATGGAGAGCCGCCAGTTGATGGCGATGGTCGCCACGATTGCGAAGGTGGAGCAGACCAGGTCGGAGATAATGCCCACGCTCTGCCCCGTCAGCATGTTCTGCACCGTGCTGGAATCGCCCATCAGACGATAGACCAGCTTGCCAACGCTGTATTTGCTGAAGAAGCGCAGCGACAGGTTCAGAAAGTGGTTGTAAAGCGCACAACGAATGTCAAAGACGAACTTCTGCCCCAGGAAGGCGATGCTCATTGTCTGGAAAAAACCGCATGTGGCAGAGACAATCGGCAGGGCGACCATCAGGATGCCAAGCGGCAAAAACAAGCTCGTGTCCCCCTGCGTAAACACCTTGTCAACCAGCTGCATCGTCACAATCGGCGGTATCATCGCCAGCACCGACAGGAGAATCGTCAGCCCCAGCAGCGAATAGAGGCGAAGATAGTACGGGCGCATGAAGACAAGTATCTTGACGATGTTGCCAAGATTCTTCCTCTTGTCTTGTTCATTCTGCGCCGCCATATTAGCCGTTAGAATTGATTAAGTGTTATATGCAAGTGCATACAACCACGTTACAAATCAAGGTTGAACAGGTAGAGCCAGAGGCAGGACTTGCCGTAGTAGATGCGCGCCTCGGCGGTGGTGCCAGGCGGGATTTCGCGGTCGCCCGCGTCAAAGGAGCAGTAGGCGACTCGGTAGGTGCTGTTGCCGTCCTGCTGGATGACGCTCCGCAGGTACTCGATGTTCCCGCGGAAGTAGGTGCGGATCAGCCCCTTGAAGGATGTCAGGCGCGCACGGTAGGGCTGCCCCTCGGCAACCTTCGTCGAATAGCGCTCGTTGATGCGCAGCTTCAGCACCTGCTTGTCCCCGCCGAAAATTTCATAGATGACGTTGCTGGGCTGGAGAAGCTCTCCCTCCACAAACTCATAGCGCACCACCACACCCGCCTTCGGCGCACGCACCTGACGCGTGCGGAGACGCGCCTCCGCACGGCGAACGGCATCCGCCAGCGCGGAAAGCTCGTTTTCGATGGCTGTTATCTCGCAGTCGTACTTCTTGCGGTCCAGTTCCAGCAGCTTGCGGTAGTGGCTGAAGTCCTTGTTCTGGAGGGAGACCAGCGTCGTTTCCGCCAACTGTGCGGTGAGCATGTCGTCCTCCAGGTTGGTGGCGGCCTTCAGGCCCTTCTCCACAAGTTCCTTGGTCAGCTTCAGCTTGGTCTTGGCGTTCTCCAAGCGCAGTTTTGCGATGGCAATATCGTCCGCATGCGTGCGCTCCTGCTCGGAAAGGTCCAGCTCGCGCCGCTCCAAATCAATGTTCATTTCAGCTTTGCGCCGCTCCAGCTCCACTTGCAGCTTCGCATGGCGGGCTTTCGTTTCCGCCAGCGTCGCCTCTTCCTCTTCATTGTTCAGCTGGACGAGCAACTGCCCCGCCTGCACCTGTGCCCCCGTCTTCACGAGGATTTTGCTCACGGTGCCCGTCACAGGCGGGCGCACCTCTGCATACTCCTCCGTCGTAACATAGCCTGATGCAACGGTATAGCGATCTATCTTGATGTAGATGCCAGCCGCAATAATTCCAGCAATGACGAGGAACGCAAGGAAGGTGTAAATCTTCCTCAGACGGCTTGACTCCTTTTGCGGCAACGGCTTGGATTCGCCTAGCGTGGTTCTTAAATCACCCATTTTGACACCCTAGATGTTTTTTTATGCAATTGCCTCAAGGCTTCTTCTCGGCGGCCTGTTTCTTTTCCAGGCTCTTCTGGCTGATTTTCTCCAGAAGGCGCAGTTCCTCAGCCTCGTCGCTATAGCGCTTGACGCACAGGTTGCAAGTGTTGCAGTTGCGGTCGTAGCAGTCGCGATGGACGCGGGAGGGGTACATCTTGCGGAACGCCTCGTAGCACTCGTCGCAGCAGAAGCAGTAGCGTTCCTGCATCGTGCCAAACGCAACATGTATCAGGTGGAAGCCGTCCTTGTTGACGTTCGCCTCGCCACCGCACCAGGCGCAGGTAACCTGCATCTGCTCGCGGTACTGCTTCTCGCGCTGCTCCAACTCCTCCTCGCTCCAACCATACTCCACCCAGGAGAAACCATTGGCGGGGATGCGCGCATAGACGACTGGTCCACGGATGACCAGGCAGGCCCCTGTCTTAAGCACGTAGGCATGGTCGCCCTCGATGACCTCGCTGGAGCCAGTCAAGTGTACGCGCACTTTGCCGCTCTTCGGCGAGTCATATTTATTCCATCCGCATGATTCGCAGATATTTGCAGCTAGATGCTGACTCAAGTGCTCGCCACAGACAGGGCAGCGCCCCAGCTGGATGATGTGAATCTTCTTGAGGGAGTCCTCCGCCGCGCTCTGCACCTCGCGCTCTGCAACCTTCTGCAGACGTTGCTCGTGGGTGCCGTCCTGGTCGCCCAAGATGGACTTGTCCGACTCCAGGTTCTCGCGCTGCTCTTCTGGCAGTATCACTGGCTTCTTTTCGCTCTGGGAATCATCGTCCTTGGTTCCCCAACTGAAAAAACTCTTCATCGGCATATTCTATCTCCTTAAAGGAAAGTTGTTTATGGCTTGTAGTATCCTGTTGCGTAAAGGTAATGTGCACGTGCCCGCAGCAAGTCCGCTGTCGCGATGGTCTGGCGTTGCAGGATGGTCGTCAGGTTCTTCTGGGCATCGGTCACATTGGTGGAGGTGGCCTCCCCAAGGCGGAAACGCTCCTGCTGGGCTGCCAGGTGGTTCTGCGCCGCCTCAATACCCTCGTTCACCAACTGCAGACGGTTCTTCGCCGCCTTGAAGTTCACAAGTGCATCCTGCATGGCGATGGCGATGTCCAGTTGGACACTGCGCAGATTCTCATTCAACTCCTTGATGCGCAGGCGATAGCGTGCCATGCGCGTATTCGGTCCGCGGTAGTCGATGTTGCGCCGCCAAATCAGCGAAATCTCCGTGCCGACGCGCCTGTCCGTAAGGATTTCATCCATCTTGAAGGGATTGTCGGGATGCTCGCCCTGGGCCGTGATGCCGAAATTGACGCTGAGGTCGTCTTGTTTTGCCTCCTCTTCCATATCAATTTGCACCTGCGTATAGCGGACGTTGTTTTTGATTTCGAGGTAGGCGCCACGTGCATGGCAAGCATCCTGCTCTGAGACAGAGGGAAGTTCCAATACCTGCGAAGCCGTGTCTAGCAGCGCCTTCTGGTCTCCAGCCAACGCCAGGCTGCGGGTGATGCCGACTGCGTTCGCCAGATTGTGAAGGCTCAGTTCGAACGCTACACGTGCCTTCTCCTCGTCCTCGCGTCCAATCTGCAGTTCCAGTTTCGAAGAGAAAATCTGGTAGTCGGAGACGACTTTCATTCGGCAGAGTTCGATGGTTTCGTCGTAAAGCTTCTGGAAACGCTTGGTGGCCTCCTGTGCAACACGGTAGGCCGACAGCTTCTCGTATGCGGCAATGTAGGCCAGTTCGATGTCCCGACGCATGATTTGAGTCACCTTCAAAAGGTTGCTGACGTTCATGTTGTATTCGGCCATGGCGAGCGCACGGTTCAACGTCAGGCTCTTGAACTCCCTGTCCCGCAACAAGGGCACCCGTATGCCGAAGCCGTAGATGGTCTGGAACAGTTCATCATAGCCATTTGGGTCCTTCAGCAGACGCTTGGCTCCCCCCAAGGAGATGTAAGCACCTGGATTGACAGGCATTGTGAAACCGACTTGCGCGTCATAACTGTCATTCGTCAAGGAGGTAACAACTGTGTTGCCAGGGAATCCGCGCGCCTTGTCCGCCCGTCCGACCCCAGCAAACATGGTGGGGTCGAAGAATTCGTTCAACTCCTCGTGCTTCAGAAGAGACTGCTCCACCTTCCATTTTGCAGCAAGCACAGCGGGATTGCTCTCCTCACCTTCCTTGAGAAGCTCCGCCAGTTCGTTGCCTGCGCAAACAGAACTGAATAAACACATTATCGCTGCGGCAGCAAAGCATGTTACGCCGCTGAAAAAACTCTTTCTCATCACGAATCGTCTAAACTCGTTGTGCCAGTTTATTTGATTGAGACTTTACCCTGAAAAACTCCATACCTATACTATAAACCATTTCTCCGATTTCTAAAACCGACAAGTCGTTTTTTTCCAAAAAA